>NZ_JBYSWM010000033.1:0-38911 GCF_058781125.1 Pseudogulbenkiania sp. FW507-F1
GAGCTGGGCGGGTCGGGTTACAGCGTTAACCATATATTTTAAATATGGAAATGGCAATTTCAATATATTGGATGTGTGTGATCTGGATGGCTACACTGCTCTGCAGACAGTTGGCGCACACGGCCTGGTGCACGGCGCTGCCGGTGGGGCAAGGAGCTCATCCGGCGCCTGGGCCGGCTGCGCCGATGCCGGCGCCGTGGGCGTCGTGCGACTGTCTGGCCGCGGGCTTCGCCATAACAACACTTCATGCGATGCCGCGCGGCGCATCGGCGCCACGACCCGGGGTGGGGCGGGCGCCGGCAACACAGCCCATGAGGAGACAGCAGGAATGTATCAAGACCGTATTCGTATGCGCGCGCTCAAGGATCGCGTCATGAGCGCGGACGACGCCGCCACGCTGGTGCAGGATGGCATGGTGGTCGGCATGAGCGGGTTCACCCGCGCGGGCGACGCCAAGGACATGCCGGTGGCCCTGGCCAAGCGGGCCCGGGAGCAGCCGATGAAGATCACCCTGATCACCGGCGCCTCGCTCGGACACGATTCGGACAAGGCGCTCACCGAGGCCGGTCTGCTGGCGCGGCGGCTGCCGTTCCAGGTGGACGCCACGTTGCGTTCGGCCATCAATCGCGGCGAGGTGATGTTCGTCGACCAGCACCTGTCCGAGACCGTGGAGTTCCTGCGCGCCGGGCAGTTCGGCCGGCTCGACGTCGCGGTGATCGAGGCGGTGGCGATCAGCGAGGACGGCAGCATCGTGCCGAGCTCCTCGGTCGGCAACTCCGCGAGCTTCGCGATCCTGGCGGACAAGGTCATCGTCGAGATCAACCTGGCGCAGCCGGTCGAATTCGAGGGCATGCACGACATCTGGATTCCGGGTCATCGTCCGCACCGCGAACCGCTGCCCATCGTCAACGTCTCGGACCGCGTGGGACGCACCACGGTCAAGATTCCGCCGGAAAAAATCGCCGCCATCATCATCACCGACACGCCGGACAGCGCCTCCACGGTGCAGCCGGCCGACGCGGAAACCCAGGCCATCGCCAATCACCTGATCGAGTTTTTCACGCACGAGGTCAAGCGCGGGCGGATGCCGGCGCGCCTGCCGGCGATCCAGTCCGGCATCGGCACCATCGCCAACGCGGTGCTGAAGGGTTTTTTGCAGTCGCCGTTCGAGCACCTGACGATGTATTCCGAGGTGCTGCAGGATTCCACCTTCGAACTGATGGACGCGGGCAAGATGGATTTTGCCTCCGGCTCGTCCATTACCGTGTCGCAGCCGATGCAGCAGCAGGTGTTCCAGAACCTGGCGCGCTACCGCGACAAGCTGGTGCTGCGGCCGCAGGAGGTGAGCAACCATCCCGAGGTGATCCGTCGCCTGGGGCTGATCGCGCTCAACACCGCGCTGGAGGCGGACATCTACGGCAACGTCAACTCCACCCACGTCTATGGCACGCACATGATGAACGGCATCGGCGGCTCGGGCGATTTCGCGCGCAACGCCTCCCTGGCGATTTTCGCCACCAAGTCGGTGGCCAAGGGCGGCAAGGTGTCGAGCATCGTGCCGATGGTGCCGCACGTGGATCACAACGAGCACGACGTCGACCTGATCGTCACGGAACAAGGACTGGCCGACCTGCGCACGCTGGCGCCGCGTGAACGGGTCAAGCTGATCGTGGAAAACTGCGCGCATCCGGCCTACCGCGACCTGCTGCGCGACTACTACCAGGACGCCCTGAAATACGGCGGCCAGACCCCGCACGCGCTGGAGCGCGCCTACGAGATGCATATCCGCTTGCGCGACAGCGGTTCGATGCTGCTCCGGTGAGGACGACGGCGCGTTGACCATCGCGCGGGGCGCGGCGCTTTCCTGTCGTGTCAGCGTCCTGCGCTCGGTGGCGGGGCGGTCTCGGCCGCGGCGCCTTCCGTCGGCTGCCAGGCGCTCAGCCGCCGTTGCAGGCGCTCGAACAGCTGGTCGCAGCAGATGGCCAGCAGCGCCACCAGTACCGCGCCCTGGATGACGTAGGCGGTATTGAAGCCGCTCAGGCCGACGATGATGGGCGAGCCCAGGGTCTTGGCGCCCACCGTCGAGGCGATGGTGGCGGTGCCGATGTTGATCACCACCGAGGTGCGCACGCCGGCCAGGATCACCGGGGCGGCCAGCGGCAACTCCACCCGCCACAGCGCCTGCCAGGGGGCGAACCCCAGCCCTAGCGCCACTTCGCGCGTCGCCGCCGGCACCGCGTCGAGCCCGGCCAGGGTGCCCTGGGCGATCGGCAGCACGCCGTACAGCACCAGGGCGATCAGCGCCGGCGCTTCGCCGAAGCCGATCAGCGGCGCCGCCACCGCCAGCACCGCGACCGGCGGGAAAGACTGGCTCATCGCCAGCAGCGATTCCAACAGCGGCCGGAACGCCCGGCCGGCGGGGCGGCAGACCGCGAGGCCGAGCACGCTCCCCGCCACGATGGCGACGGCGCTGGACGCCGCCACCAGCGAGACGTGGGCCAGCACCAGCGCGGCAAAACTGTCTTGCTGGTAGATGGGGCGGTCCAGTTCGGGAAACAGCGCGGCGAACAGCGGCCGCAAGGCCGGCATGCCCAGGGTCAGCGCCAGCAGCGCGGCGAGGCTGCACGACAGCGGCGTGCATGCCCACCGTCGCAGGGCCTTCGGCCAACCTTGGGGCGGTCTGTTCATGGTGCCGGCGGCAGCAGGTCGGCAAAGTGCAGGGTGCCCGCCGGGCGCCCCTGCGCATCGATCACCGGCAGCCGCTCCACGCCGCGCGTGACGAAAGCGGACAGTGCCTCGCGCAGCGTGGCCCCGGCCGCGATCGGATCGCCCGTCGCCGCTTCGCCCGGCCGGGCGCGTGCCGCCACGCGTTCCAGCGCCAACAGCTTGATGCCGATGTCGCTGCGGCCGATGAAGTCGCGCACCGCGTCGCTGGCCGGGCGGGTCAGCAGTTCCAGCGGACTGCCCTGCTGCACGATGCGGCCCCGCTCCAGCAGCACGATGCGTTGCGCCAGACCGAGCGCCTCGTCGATGTCGTGGGTCACCAGCACGATGGTCTTGCCCGACAGCGCGTGGATGCGCCGCAGTTCGTCCTGCAGCGCGGCGCGCGTCACCGGGTCGAGCGCGCCGAACGGCTCGTCCATCAACAGCACGTCGGGGTCGGCGGCGAGCGCGCGCGCCACGCCGACGCGCTGCTGCTGGCCGCCCGACAGCTGGTGCGGAAAGCGCCGGCGATACTGCTCGGGCTCCAGGTGCAGCAAGGTCAGCAGCTCGGTGACGCGGTTGCGGATGCGCGGCTTGGGCCAGTTCAGCAATTGCGGCACCGTGGCGATGTTCTGCTCCACCGTCCAGTGCGGGAACAGCCCGATCGACTGAATGGCGTAGCCCATGCGCCGGCGCAGGGTTTCCGGGCGAAAGCGCCGCACGTCCTCGCCGGCGAAACGCAGCGTGCCGCTGTCGTACTCCACCAGGCGGTTGATCATCTTCAGCGTGGTGGACTTGCCCGACCCCGAGGTGCCGATCAGCACGGCGAGTTCCCCCTGCGGAATCACCAGATCCAGCGCGTCCACCGCGCGCTGGCCGTCGAAGGACTTGCTCACCTGGGCAAACTCGATCATCGCGGGCCGACCTCCAGCAGCGACAGCAGCAGCTTGAACAACGCATCCACGGCGACCGCCAGCACCACCACCGGGATCACCCCCAGCAACACCAGGTCGAGCGCGCTGCCCGACAGGCCCTGGAACATGATGGCGCCGAAACCGCCGGCGCCGATCAGGGCGGCGAGCTGAGCCAGCCCCACCGCCTGGATCGCGGTCACGCGCAGGCCGGAGATCAGCACCGGCAGGGCCAGCGGCAGCTCGACGCGCCGCCAGCGCTGCCCGGCACTGAGTCCCATGCCGCGCGCGGCCTCCAGCACGCCGTCCGGAATCTGCTGCAGCCCCGCCAGCGTGCTGCGCGCCATCGGCAGCAAGCCGTACAGGGTCAGCGCCAGCAAGGCCGGCGGCAAGCCGATGCCGGCCAGGCCCGAACCGGGCAGCAGCCGGCCCAGCGCGGCGAGCGGTGCGATCAACAGCCCGAACAGGGCGAGCGAGGGGACGGTCTGGACGATGTTGAGCGCGGCGAACAACACGCCCCGGGCGCGTGGCCGGCGGAATGCCCACAGCCCCAGCGCCGCACCGCCCACCCCGGCCGGCAGCAGCGTCAGTCCCACCAGCTGCAGATGGCGCCCCAGCGCTTCGTCGAAGCTGTCGCGGTGATTGGCGTATTCCTTGAGCAGCGACAGCGCCTCCAGCCGGCCCGACAGCAACAGCGCCAGCAGCGGAAGGTAGAACGCGAGCTGTACCAGCGCCAGGCGGCCGCCGGCGCCGCCGAGACGGCGCAAGGCGTCGTTGGCGAGCAGCGCGCCCAGGATGAACAAGGCCCAGTAGCCGCCGCCGAGCGAGGTACGCGCCAGCGTGTCGGCCCCGCCGGCGAGCCGGGCCGCCTCGACGCCGGCCAGCGCGGTGAGGGCGGCGAGCCACAGGCTGGCGGCGCTAGCCAGCAGTACGCTGCAGCCGCGCCGGGGCGGCAGCCACGGCGCCGCCAGCAGGGGCAAGGCGGGCAGCAACAGCAGCAGGCGGGGGCCGTGGAGCAGCGTCGCGAGCAGGATGCCGTGGCCGCTGAGCAGCCGGTTGGGGGCGTGGCTGAGCAGCGGCAGGGTGCAGGCCGCGAGCAGCATCAGGCCGACCAGCAGCAGCGGCACGGGGTTACGGACGGTCATGCCGGATCCCGGTTTGCCCCGGACCTATTATCCCGCTTGGCGGACGAGTCAACGCCGCGCGGGTGGCACCCAGGCTCGCGTGCTGCAGGCGTCGCCACCGGATGACAGGAGCGCTTATTTTACGAATCCCTTGCTCTTGAGATAGCTGGCGGCCACCTTGCGCGCATCCTGCCCCTCGATGGCGATCTGGCCGTTGAGCTTCTGCAGCGTCGCGCCGTCGAGCGACAGGAACACCGGCTTGAGCAGCTCACGCACCTTGGGGTACTTGCCCAGAGCTTCGCTGCGGATGATCGGGGTGGGGGCGTAGATCGGCTGCACCCCGCGCACGTCGTCCAGCGTCACCAGGCCGAGTGCGGCGACCGGGCCGTCGGTGCCGTAGGCCATGGCGGCGTTCACCCCCGAGGTCTTTTCCGCCGCCGCCTTGATGGTGACCGAGGTGTCGCCGCCGGCCAGGGTCAGCAACTGGTCCTGCTTCAGCTTGAAGCCGTAGGCCTGCTCGAAGGCGGGCAGGGCGTCGGGCCGTTCGATGAATTCGGCCGAGGCCGCGAGCTTGAAGTTGCCGCCCTTGCTGATCCATTGTCCCAGGTCAGCCAGGGTCTTGAGCTTGTTGGCGCTGGCGACGTCCTTGCGGATGGCGATGGCCCAGGTGTTGTTGGCCGGCGACGGCGTCAGCCAGACGATGCGGTTCTTCTCGAAATCCAGCGCCTTGACCCGCTCGTAGCCGGCCTTGGCGTTTTTCCACACCGGATTCTTTTCGTCGCTGAAGAAGAAGGCGCCGTTGCCGGTGTACTCGGGGTAGATGTCCACCTCGCCCGAGGTGATGGCCTCGCGGATCACCTTGGTGTTGCCCAGTTGCAGGCGGTTGACCGTCTTGATGCCGTGGGCCTCGAGCGTCTGCAGGATGAGGTTGCCCAGCAGCGAGCCTTCGGTATCGATCTTGGAGCCGACGCGCAGCCCTTCCGCGGCCTGGCCGTGAGCCGACCAGAGCATGCCCGCCAGGGCGAGGGCGGCGCAGCGGCGCAGCGTGGTACGAGATGACATGGTGTTCCCCTTGGATGGACGATGGTTATTCGGTGTTGCGCGTTCCCGGCGGGCACGTTCGGCTGCCGGCATCTTTGCGAGCGGGCCCGCCGGGATGGCGTCGGTGATGCTATTAAGAGTAAGAAACGGAATCCGCCATTGCCAGGAAGGCGCATGACTTGGGCAATGACGATGGGGCGCCGCCATTGCCTCCGGTAAGGATTTGACGTGCGGCCTATACTCGTAGGGGCCGCCGGCCAAGGCCGGCGGGTTGCCGTTTGTCTGGCCGATCGGCCACAGCAAAAGGAGGAACGGTGATGATCGGCTACCAGTTGTCATTCTTTACCGTGCAAGACCGTCTGCATGGCCGCCGCGCACTGGCGCAGTGGCTGCTCGACGAGGCCCGTCACCTCGGTATCCGGGGTGCCACCCTGCTGTCCGCGGCGGAGGGCTTCGGCCACGCCCGGCGGCTGCACTCGTCGCGCTTCTTCGAACTGGCCGACCAGCCACTGGAGATCACCATGGCGGTGACGGCGGAAGAGGCCGACTGTTTCTTCGCCCGGCTGCGCGAAGAAAACCTGCGCATCTTCTACATCAAGACCCCGATCGAGTTCGGCGTGACCGGCGAGGAGTGAGGCCGCGCCGGCGACGGCCTCTCAGCCGCGTCCCGGCAGCGTCCGCCCCATGCCGCTCACCAGCGCCTGCTGCAGCGCTGCCGGCACCGGGGCGTAGTGGTGGAACTCCATGCTGTAGGTGGCGCGGCCCTGGGTCAGCGAGCGCAGCGCGGTGGAGTAGCCAAACATCTCCGCGAGCGGCACCTCGGCGCGGATGCTCTTGCCGCTACCGCCGGGCAGGTCGTCCATGCCCTGGATCACGCCGCGCCGGCCGGTGAGGTCGCCCATGACGTCCCCCATTTTCTCCTCCGGGGTTTCCACGTCCACCGCCATTACCGGTTCCAGCAGCTCCGGCCCGGCCTGGCGCAGGCCGTCGCGCAGGGCCTGGGCGGCGGCGATCTTGAAGGCGTTCTCGCTGGAATCGACGTCGTGGTAGGAGCCGAACACCAACGACGCCTTGACGTCGACCACCGGGTAGCCGGCCAGCACGCCGTTGCCCAGCGCCTCGACGATGCCTTTCTGCACCGCCGGGATGAATTCGCGCGGGATCACCCCGCCCTTGATGGCGTCGACGAACTCGAAGCCGGCGCCGCGCGGGCGCGGCTCCAGCTTCAGCACCACGTGGCCGTACTGGCCGTGGCCACCGGACTGGCGGATGAACTTGCCCTCGACCTCGGGGCTGGCGCGGGCGATGGTCTCGCGATACGCCACCTGCGGCTGGCCGACGCTGGCGCTGACGCCGAACTCGCGGCGCAGGCGGTCGACCAGGATTTCCAGGTGCAGCTCGCCCATGCCGGAGATGATGGTCTGGCCCGATTCCTCGTCGCTGTAGACGTGGAACGAGGGGTCTTCCTGAGCAAGCCGCTGCAGCGCCAGCGCCATCTTCTCCTGGTCGGCCTTGGTCTTGGGTTCCACCGCCTGGGCGATGACCGGTTCGGGAAACACGATGCGCTCCAGCGCGACCACGGCGTCCGGGCTCGACAGCGTGTCGCCGGTGGTGACTTCCTTGAGGCCGACCGCGGCGACGATGTCGCCGGCCATCACCTCCTTCACCTCCTCGCGGTGGTTGGCGTGCATCTGCAGCAGCCGGCCGATGCGTTCCTTCTTGTCGCGCGCCAGGTTGTAGACGCTGTCGCCGGAGCGCAGCAGGCCGGAATAGACGCGCAGGAAGGTGAGCTGGCCGACGTAGGGGTCGGTCATGATCTTGAAGGCGAGCGCGGCGAAGGGCTCGTCGTCGCGGGCGTGGCGCGTCACCGGCTGTTCCCTGGCGTCGATGCCGCTCACCGGCGGAATGTCGAGGGGGGAGGGCAGGTAGTCGATCACGGCGTCGAGCAGCGCCTGCACGCCGCGGTTCTTGAACGCCGAGCCGCACAGCAGCGGCACGATCTCGCCGCGGATGGTGAGGTGGCGCAGCCCCTGGCGGATCTCGTCTTCGGCCAACGTGCCGCGCTCGAGGTAGCGGTTGGTGAGCTCCTCGCTGGCTTCGGCGGCGGCCTCGATCATCTTGTCGCGCCAGCGCTCGGCCTCGGCGCGCAGCTCCGGCGGAATCCCGCGCTCGTCGAATTTCACCCCCTGGCTGGCGTCGTCCCAGACGATGAGGCGCATCTTCACCAGGTCGATCACGCCGTGGAAGGCGTCTTCGCTGCCGAACGGCAGCTGGATCGGCACGGCGCGCCCGTTCAGGCGTTCGCGGATCTGGCGCTGCACGCGGAAGAAGTCGGCACCGACGCGGTCCATCTTGTTGACAAAGGCCAGGCGCGGCACGTGGTACTTGTTGGCCTGGCGCCACACCGTCTCGGACTGCGGCTGCACCCCGCCCACCGCGTCGTACAGCATCACCGCCCCGTCCAGCACGCGCAGCGAGCGCTCCACCTCGATGGTGAAGTCGACGTGGCCCGGGGTGTCGATGATGTTGATGCGGTGCTGCGGGTACTGCCCGGCCATGCCCTTCCAGAAGCAGGTGGTGGCGGCCGAGGTGATGGTGATGCCGCGCTCCTGCTCCTGCGCCATCCAGTCCATCACCGCCGCGCCTTCATGCACTTCGCCCATCTTGTGGCTGACCCCGGTGTAGAACAGGATGCGCTCGGTGGTGGTGGTCTTGCCGGCGTCGATGTGGGCGCTGATGCCGATGTTGCGATAGCGTTCGAGGGGCGTTTGCCGCGACATGGTGCGTTCCTCGCTGGGGTTGGCGGATAGGGGCCCGACGGGCGCGTGGCGCGGGCGGACGGCGCACCAGGGGAACCATGACGCCGCTGCCGGCGACTAAGCGGTTCGTAGGTGCGTGTGGTGACCGACGCGGTCTTGCCGCCGGATGCGCTTGTATTGAGTGTAGTTTCCCTGTCCGGGGCTGGCGGGCCGTTTGTGTTCAACTGCCATAGGAGAAACAAATCATGACGAACAGGCAGAAAAGCGTACTGGCGGTGGTGGTGATGGCCTGGCTGGGCAGCGCTCCGGCCTGGGCCGACACGACGGCCCTGCCCAAGGTGCAGACCCAGGGCGAGGTGAGCTTCGTCAGCGGCGGCATCGGCGACGACGAACTGGCGGCGATGCACGAGGCGCGCCGCGACTACAACCTGCAACTGCTGTTTGCCGCCAAGGGCAGCGGCGAGTACCTGTCGTCGGTCGCGGTGGTGGTCAAGAACGCCCACGGCGACACCGTGCTCGATACCGTCGCGGACGGGCCGCTGCTCTACGCCAAGCTGCCCCGTGGCCAGTATCAGGTCAGCGCCCGCTACCAGGAGCAGGCGCAGAACCGCAAGGTACGGCTGGGCGGCGGCGCCACCAGCCTGTCGTTCTACTGGTAGTGCCACGGGCGTGACGCGGGGGGCGGCCTTGCCGTCCTCCGGCGGATACCGCCTCCTTCCTGTTTCCGGCCACTTGGATCCACCGGGGCTCGCCTGAACCCCGGCGTGGCGCCAGGGGTGCCTTTTCATTGTCGACTGTATATCATGGCCGTCTTCTTTTTCACGACCCGCGCGGCCCGTCGTCGCGGCCGCGCGCGCCCCCCCGCGCCTCAGGAGACGCGCAATGACTCGACGCCTGCTCGTGCTGTATACCGGCGGCACCATCGGCATGGACCACACCCCGGACGGCCTGGCGCCGGTGCCCGGCCTGCTGCCGCGCCTGCTGGAACGTTTCCACAGCGCCGAGCTCGCCTTCGACGTGGTGGAATACCCCGAACTGATCGATTCGTCGGCGATCACGCCGGCGCACTGGAACCGCATCATCGGCGATATCGCCGACCGTTACGACGCCTACGACGGCTTCGTGGTGATCCACGGCACCGACACCATGGCCTACACCGCGTCGGTGCTGGCCTTCGCCTTGCAAGGTCTGGGCAAGCCGGTGGTGGTGACCGGCTCGCAGCTGCCGCTGGTGCACCCGCGTTCGGACGGCTGGAGCAACCTGGCCGACGCGCTGGAAGCCGCCTGCCAGCCCGACCTGTGCGAAGTGGCCATCGCCTTCGACCGCCTGCTGCTGCGGGGCTGTCGCGCGCGCAAGCTCGACGCCGCCAGCTTTGCCGGTTTCGATTCGCCCAACGCGCCGCCGCTGGCGCGCTTCGGCATCAAGGCCGACTGGCAGCGCCAGCACTGGCGGGCGCAGCAGGGCGCATTCACGCCGGTCACGCTGCGCGAAGACGTCCGCGTGGCGGCGTTGTTCCTGACCCCGGGCGTCGGCACCGCGCTGATCGGGCAAACGTTGGCCGAAGCCCGGCTCGATGGCGCGGTGCTGATGAGCTATGGCAACGGCAACGCCCCGGCCGATGCCGCGCTGCTCGCCGGCGTGGCCCAAGCCTCGGCGGCAGGGACGGTGGTCGTCAACATCAGCCAGGTGGTGCACGGCGCGGTCGAAGTGGGGGCCTACGCCGCCAGCCAACCGTTGGCGCGGGCCGGTGCCGTGGCCGGGGCCGACCTGACGCCGGAAGCCGCCGTCGCCAAGCTGACCGTGTTGTGCTCGCAGGCGCTGTCGCCGGAACAGCGGCGTGCGGCGATGCAGTGCGCGCTGGCGGGCGAGATGAGCGTGCAGCCGGGCTGACACCGAAGGAGCCGGCGAAAAAAGGCGCGCAAGTCCGCGCCTTTTTTCTTGGGGCGAGAGCGCCGTATCGTGCCCGTTGGCGAATCGTTGCGGGCGCCGGCCGGAACGGTGCGAGCACCCCGGAGTGCGAAGATCCCCTCGGCGCCGGCCCGGCTCTTGCGGCGGTGGGGACGGCACGGCGACGGGCACCGACCGGCCGCCAGGGCGCCGTGGCAACGCCAGCGACAGGGGATCGGGCCCTGTGCTGGCGGGGCTCGCCGGGGGCCTTCTGCCGCCCCTGAACCGGCAGGATTGACTAAAAAATGATCAGCCCATGCAAAAGCGTTCCCCGTCATGGGCTTAGCCCGCTTGTCCACAGCTCGCCCACAGCGCTGTCCCCGCAGCCTGTGAGAATTTCCGGATTATCCCCAAGCCGCCGTATAATGGCCGTTTAGCCCGCTCTATTATGACGGCATACCCTCCGCCTCCCTTGCGTCTGGCCATCGTCGGCCCCGAGTCCTGCGGCAAGAGCACGCTGGCGCAGGCGCTGACGGCGAGCCTGAACGGGGCCGGTGTGGCGGCATGCTGCGTGGCGGAATACGCCCGCGACTATTACGCCGAGCGTGTTTACGCGCCGACGCCGCATGACGTGCTGGCCATCGCGCGCGGCCAGCTGGCGCGCGAGGCCGAAGCGGCACGCCACGCCGAGGTGCTGGTGTGCGACAGCACGGCGCTGACCTGCGTGATCTGGGCCGAGGTGGCATTTGGCCGCGCGGCGCCCGAACTCGCGGCGCTCAACCGCCCGCGGGATTACGCGCTGACGCTGCTGGCCTGTCCCGACCTGCCGTGGCAGCCCGACCCGCTGCGCAGCCACCCGGATCAGCGCGACTGGCTGTGGGGCCTGTACCGCGCGGCGCTGGAACGAGCCGGCGTGGAGCCCCGGCCGGTTCGCGGGCAGGGGACGGCCCGGCTTGAGGCGGCGCTGACGGCGATTCGCCAGGCTGGATTGCTTAAAATTTAAGCTGATCGAAAAATCCCCTTGCCGGCCAGCATCTTAGCGAAGCTATCCACAGTTCGCTCACAAGGCTGTCCCGGACGGTCGTGGATAGAGTTGGAAACTTGATTAAAAAATGGGCAGTCCAAAAAAGGACTGTCCGATGAAGGGCTTGCGTCACCTATCCACAGCTGGCTCACAGCCCTGTCCCTATCGAATGTGAAAAAATGAACGAAACCTTCTCATTGCGTGGTGAATACATCGCCCTGTGCGACCTGCTCAAGGCCTGTGCCGTGGCCCATAGCGGCGGCGCGGCCAAGCACATGATTGCCGAAGGGCTGGTGTCGGTGGACGGCCAGATCGAGCTGCGCAAGACCTGCAAGATCCGTCCCGGCCAGGTCGTCAGCGGCGACGGCTTCACGCTGCGCGTGGAGGCCGCCGATGCCTGACGACGACGTGTTCGATCCGATGCCGGAGGCGCCCATCGAACCGAGCGACGATATGTGCTGCGGCAGCGGCTGCGAGCCGTGCGTGTGGGACACCTACACCACCGAGCTGAACGACTACCGCCGCAAACTGGCCGAATGGCAGGTGCGCGAAGCGGCGCGCCAGGCCGGCGGCGACGGAGCCTGACATGGCCGACATCGATCTGCATTTCCACTCGTTGTTCTCCGACGGCGCGCTGTCGCCGGCCGAGGTGATCCGCCGAGGTGCCGAGCGCGGCGCCACCTTGTTGGCGCTGACCGACCACGACTGCACCGCCGGACTGGCCGAAGCCGCCGCCACCGCGCGCGACTGCGGTGTGGCCTTTCTCAACGGCGTGGAAATCTCGGTCAGCTGGGGCAAGCACACCGTGCATATCGTCGGTCTCGGCATCGACCCGGACCACGACGCCCTGGCCGCCGGGCTGCAGGGCATCCGCGACGGGCGCATCAACCGCGCCCGCGCCATGGCCGAGTCGCTGGCCAGGGTCGGCATCGAGGGCGCCTTCGAGGGGGCCTCGGCGTTGTGCGACAACCTGGAGATGATCGGCCGCACCCACGTGGCGCGCTACCTGGTCAGCAGCGGCCACGTCAAGGACGTGCGCAGCGTGTTCCGCAAGTACCTGACCCCGGGTAAGCCGGGCTACGTGCCGCACGAGTGGGCGAGCCTGGCCGACGCAGTGGGCTGGATCTGCAGCGCGGGCGGCATCGCGGTGATCGCCCACCCCGGCCGCTACGACATGGGGCGCACCCTGACCGAGCGGCTGATCTTCGACTTCAAGGATGCCGGCGGCGAAGCGATCGAGGTCGCCAGCGGCAGCCACAGCCTGGACGATCTGCACAAGTACGCCCTGATCGCCCAGCGCTACGACCTCCTGGCGAGTGCCGGCAGCGATTTCCACGCCCCCGGCGAGGGCGGCCGCGATGTCGGCCGCACCGACGATCTGCCGCCGATCTGCCGGCCGGTGTGGCAACGCCTGCTGGAAAACGGCCGCGTGCTCGCCTGAACCCGACCCAACCGGAAACCTCATGGCCCAGTTCTTCGTGATCCACCCCGACAACCCGCAAGCCCGCCTGATCCGCGAGGCGGTGAAGATCCTGCGGGCGGGCGGGGTGATCGTCTACCCCACCGATTCCTGTTACGCGCTCGGCTGCCTGCTGGGCGACAAGGCGGCGATGGAGCGCATCCTCGACATCCGCCAGCTCGACCTCAAGCACCACCTGACGCTGGTCTGCGCCGACCTCTCCGAGCTGTCCAACTACGCTCGCGTCGACAACAGCCAGTTCCGTCAGCTCAAGGCCGCCACGCCGGGCAGCTACACCTTCATCCTGCAGGCCACCAAGGAAGTGCCGCGCCGCACGCTGCACCCCAAGCGCGCCACCATCGGTCTCAGGGTGCCGGAGCACCCGGTGGCGCTGGCGCTGCTGGCCGAGCTGGGCGAGCCCATCCTGTCCTGTACCCTGTCCTTGCCTGGCGATAGCGAGGCGCTCACCGATCCTGATGAAATCCGTGAGCGGATGGAGCGTCAGGTCGACCTGGTGATCGACGGCGGCTGGTGCGGCACCGAGCCCACCACGGTGATCGACCTCACCGAGGGCGCCGAGCTGGTGCGCCGCGGCAAGGGCGACCCGGCGCTGTTCGGCTTCTGAGCGCGGGGATGTTTTTCACGCCCCCCGAGGCTTCGGCCAACCTGACGGCCGGAACGAAAGGGGGGGGCGCTACTCTCACTCATCAATCCCTCTTCGCGAGAAGGACCTCCTTTTAACACCATGGATTCCTACAACCTCATCCAGAAAATCGCCATCTACGCCCTGCCGGTGCTGCTGGCCATCACCCTGCACGAAGCGGCGCACGCCTACATGGCGCGGCGCTTCGGCGACAACACCGCCTACATGATGGGGCGCATGACGCTCAACCCCCTGAAGCACATCGACCCGGTCGGCACGGTGCTGCTGCCGCTGCTGGGGCTGGTCATCGGCGGCGTGCTGTTCGGCTGGGCCAAGCCGGTGCCGGTCAACTTCGGCGCGCTGAAGAACCGCCGCGTCGGCACGCGCTGGGTGGCGGCCGCCGGCCCGCTGGCCAATCTGGGCATGGCGCTGATGTGGGCGCTGCTGTTCAAGCTCGCGCTGAACGTCGACAGCTATTTCAGCGAGCCCCTGGCGCTGATGAGCCAGGTCGGCATCCAGATCAACATCGTGCTGATGGTGCTCAACCTGCTGCCGATCCTGCCGCTCGACGGCGGGCGCATCTTCGAGAGCCTGCTGCCGCCCGGCATGGCGTGGAAGTACGCGCGCCTTGAACCCTACGGCCTGTGGATCCTGCTGGCGCTGGTGTTCTCCGGTCTGCTGTCGCCGATCCTGCGGCCCTTCATCAACCTGATGTACTCGCTGCTGGGCGTGCTTCTGTAAGGCTTTGCTGGCAAAATCACGCCGAAGCGGCCGCGATCATTCGCCGATCACGGCCGGCACCGACTCCTTCCGGGGGCGCGCTGCGGCACGCCCCCCAACCCTAAATATCTGGAATGACGACCATGTTCGCAGACCGCGTTCTCTCCGGCATGCGCCCCACCGGCAAGCTGCACCTCGGCCATTACCATGGCGTGATCAAGAACTGGACCTCGCTGCAGAACGAGCACGAGTGCCTGTTCATGGTGGCCGACTGGCATGCGCTGACCACCAATTACGACGAAGTCGGCATCATCGAGAAGAGCATCTGGGACATGGTGATCGACTGGCTGGCCGCCGGCGTCGACCCGGAGAAGGCCACCATCTTCATCCAGTCCAAGGTGCCGCAGCACGCCGAACTGCACCTGGCGCTGTCCATGGTCACCCCACTGGGCTGGCTCGAGCGCGTGCCGACCTACAAGGACCAGATCGACAAGCTGAGCCACAAGGACCTGACCACCTACGGCTTCCTCGGCTACCCGCTGCTGCAGGCCGCCGACATCCTGATCTACAAGGCCGGCCGCGTGCCGGTGGGCGAAGACCAGGTGCCGCACATCGAACTGACACGCGAAGTGGCGCGCCGCTTCAACCACCTCTACGGCCGCGAGCCCAACTTCGAGGAACTGGCCAAGGCCGCCGTGAAGAAGATGGGCAAGTCCGGCAAGGAGTTCGAGCAGCTGCGCGTGCGCTACCTGCAGGACGGCGACGGCGAAGCGCTGTTGAAGGCGCGCGAGCTGCTCGGCGCCAGCCAGAACCTGGGCGCCGTCGACGGTGAGCGCCTCTTGGGCTACCTCGAGAACAAGGGCAAGATCATCCTGCCGGAAGCGGAAGCGCTGCTGACCGAAGCCTCCAAGATGCCGGGGCTCGACGGCCAGAAGATGTCCAAGTCCTACGGCAACACCATCACCATGCGCGAAGAGCCGGCCGCGGTCAGCAAGAAGATCCGCGCCATGCCGACCGACCCGGCGCGCGTGCGCCGCACCGACGCGGGCGACCCGGCCAAGTGCCCGGTGTGGCAGCTGCACCAGGTCTACACCGACAGCGCCACGCGCGAGTGGGTGCAAGCCGGCTGTACCAGCGCCGGTATCGGCTGCCTGGAGTGCAAGCAGCCGGTGATCGAGGGCGTGCTGAAGGAGCAGCAGCCGATGTTCGAGCGCGCCCAGCAGTACCTCGACAACCCCCAGCTGGTGAAGGACATCGTCGCCGACGGCTGCGCCCGTGCCGGCAAGATCGCCCAGGACACCATGCGCGAGGTGCGGGAAGCGATGGGGCTGGGCTACTGAAACAGGCTCTAAGCTATAGCCTGTTGGCCGAAATAATCAGGCAAGGGCGGGGGACTCCTCGCCCTTTTTATCTGTCCTCGCTAGGTAACCATGGACGTCCGCACGCCGAACGATACCCCTGCCGCTGACGGCGCATCCGCGTTCGAGCTCACCGCGCCCGACCTGCCGTCCGGCATGCCGATCGCCCACGTCTTCGGCCAGCCGGTGCTGGAAGTGCCGCAGGACCTGTTCATCCCGCCCGATGCCTTGCAGGTGATCCTGGAGAGCTTCGAGGGTCCGCTCGATCTGCTGCTCTACCTGATCCGCAAGCAGAACCTCAACGTGCTCGACATCCCGATGGCGCCGATCACCGCGCAGTACATGGCCTACATCGACGCCATGCGGCGCGAGCAGTTCGAGCTGGCGGCCGAGTACCTGTTGATGGCGGCGCTGCTGATCGAGATCAAGTCGCGCCTGCTGCTGCCGCGTCCGCCCAGGGACGAGGAGGGCGAGCCGGACGACCCGCGCGCCGAGCTGGTGCGACGGCTGCTGGAATACGAGCAGATGAAGCTCGCCGCGCTGGAGCTCGACAAGATGCCGCAGGCCGACCGCGACTTCGCCTGGCTCGCGGTGCTGATCGAGCAGGTGGCCGAAGAGCGCCTGCCCGAGGTGTGCGCGGTCGACCTGCGCCAGGCCTGGCTCGCCATCCTGTCGCGTGCGCGGAACACGCGCCACCACAAGGTGGAGAAGGACGAGCTGTCGGTACGCGCGCAGATGACCTGGATCCTGCGCTACCTGGAAGGGCGCGAGTACGTGGCGTTCGAGGAGCTGTTCGACCTGGCCCTGGGCGTGCCGCACCTGGTGGTCAACTTCATCGCGGTGCTGGAGCTGGTCAAGGAAGGGCTGGTCAAGGTCAGCCAGGATGCCGCCTACCAGCCCATCTACGTGCGGCTGGCGCTTGTCTAACGGCCCACATTGTCATAGCGGTTATCTTTTTGTCAAAAAACCGTGTAAAATCCGCACCTTCCCGCGTTTTACCCTCTGGACTACACTGATTCATGTCCACCATTACCGACCTGAAGTACCTGAAGATCGTGCTCGAGACGGCGTTGTTGACGTCGGCCGAAGCGCTCTCGGTATCAGCCCTGAAAAAGCTGTTCACCGAAGACGTCAAGGCGGCACTGATCAACGATCTCCTGGCGGAGATCCAGCAGGACTGGCGGGGACGCGGGATCGAGCTGGTCAAGCTCGCTTCCGGCTGGCGCTTCCGCGCCCGGGCCGAGTTCACGCCGTACCTGGCGCGGCTCACCCCGGAAAAGCCGCCGCGCTACTCGCGCGCGGTGATGGAGACGCTGGCCATTGTCGCCTACCGCCAGCCGGTGACGCGCGGCGACATCGAAGCCATCCGCGGCGTCTCGGTGTCCACCAGCGTGATGCAGACGCTGCTGGAGCGCGGCTGGGTGGAGGTGATCGGGCACAAGGACGTGCCCGGCCGGCCGGGGCTGTACGCCACGACGCACAAGTTCCTCGATGATCTGGGACTGGTGTCGTTGCGCGATCTGCCGCCGCTGGCCGATCTTGGCACGCTGGTGTTGCCGGAAGTCCAGCCTGATAGCGTCGGCGAAGCCGACGCGGTGCCCCTCGACGACGAGGCGGACAACGTAATTGAACAGGAACGATGATGTCTAAAGGACAGCGTAATCACGCCCGCCAGCCGGTGGCGCGTGTCAAAGGCCGTGAAACCTCGCAACCGCGCCAGCCGGCGCCGGATCGTGGCGGTTTCGGTCAATCGAGAAGCGGCAAGCCGGGAGGCTCTTCGCTGATCAAAGCCGTCGGTGCTCCGGCATCCGGCAAGGCGCCCCAAGCCCGGGAGGGTCAGGGTCGCAGCAAACCCGGCTTCGGCCAGCGTGACCGCACGCCGCCGGGGCAGGCGCCGTTCGGCCGTCGCGACGAGCGCGGCCAGCAGGGCTTCGGCCGCGACGAGCGGCAGGAAGGCAAGCAGGGCTTCGGCCAGCGCGACCGCAACGCCGGCCGCGACGAGCGTCAGCCGTCCTTCGGCCGTGACGGTCAGGGCCAACAGGGCAAGCCGGGCTTCGGCCAGCGCGACCGCAACGCCGGCCGCGACGAGCGTCAGCCGTCCTTCGGCCGTGGCGGTCAGGGTCAACAGGGTAAGCAGGGCTTCGGCCAGCGTGACCGCAACGCCGGCCGCGACGAGCGTCAGCCGGCCATGGGGCAGGCCGGCCAGGGCGAGCCGCGCCGCGACTGGAACGAAGAGCGTCAGCCGGCGTCTCGCCAGCAGGACAAGCGCGCCCCCAAGGTCGAGCGCGCCAAGAAGCTGCGCGTGCGCGACCCCAACCAGCAGATCCTCGACCGCGCCCAGCGCCTGCGCGACACCCGCGTCGACATGGAACAGATCGAGCCGGTGCGCCTGCAGAAGGCGCTGGCGGCGTCCGGCGTCGGCTCGCGCCGCGAGATGGAAGAGTGGATCGAGGCCGGGCTGATCCTGGTCAACGGCAAGAAAGCCACGCTGGGCGACCGCGTCGGCCCGCAGGACCGCGTCACCGCCAAGGGTAACCCGATCCGCCTGAAGTGGCCGGACCGCCTGCCGCGCGTGATCCTGTACCACAAGCAGGAAGGCGAGCTGGTCACCCGCGACGACCCGGAAGGCCGCGTCACCATCTTCGACCGTCTGCCGCAGGCCAAGAGCAGCCGCTGGGTGGCGGTTGGGCGTCTGGACGTCAATACCAGCGGTCTGCTGATCGTCACCACCAGTGGTGAACTGGCCAACCGCCTGATGCACCCGAGCTTCGAAGCCGAGCGCGAGTACGCGGTGCGCGTACTGGGTCAGCTCGAGCCGGAACAGATGAAGGAAATGACGCGCGGCATCGAGCTGGAAGACGGCCCGGCGCATTTCCAGCGCATCGTCGAGCAGGGCGGCGAGGGCGTCAACCACTGGTACCGCGTGGTGATCAAGGAAGGCCGCAACCGCGAAGTACGCCGCATATTCGAACACTTCGGCCTCACCGTGAGCCGCCTGATCCGCGTGCGCTTCGGCAACATCGGCCTGCCGGCCCGCCTCAAGCGCGGCCAGTTCTACGAGCTCAACTCGGCCGAAGTGGCGGCGGTGATGAAGTGGTCGGACCTGACGGTGACCGGCCGCGCCAAATCCCGCTAAGAGCGGGGGCATAAATCTGCTGCGCATCCCCATCCCGGCCCTGTGATGCTCGCCGTACCATCTGTACGGCTGTGCTTCTCGAACCGGCCTGGGGTTGCTCACGACGATTTCTCCCTCCCGCTCCGGTTTCGCCAATGAGCCACTAGTATGACTTGAAAGCCCGCCTCCAAGGCCCTATCGTTGGGTGTTGGAGGTTTTTTATTGCCTCCGTTGCACCCATCGAATCAGGAAAGACCCTACGGCATGAGCAAGGCGTTTACCAAGGAAGACGACGGCGAGCACGATGACGACCTGCCGCCAGAACAGCGTCTGCCGGCGGCGACCAAGAACTACCTGACGCCGCAAGGCTGGCAGCGGCTGAAGAACGAGCTCTACCACCTGGTGCACCGCGAGCGGCCGGAGATGGTCAACGTGGTGAACTGGGCCGCCAGCAACGGCGACCGCTCGGAGAACGGCGATTATCTCTACGGCAAGCGCCGCCTCCGCGAGATCGACCGGCGCATCCGCTTTCTCACCAAGCGCCTGGAAATCGCCGAAGTGGTGGACCCGGAAACGCGCGAGGCGACCGACCAGATCTTCTTCAGCGCCACCGTGCTGATCCTGCGTGGCGATGGTTCGGAGCAACTGCTGCGTATCGTCGGCGTCGACGAAATCGATCTGCCGCGCGGCCACATCAGCTGGATTTCGCCCATCGCGCGCTGCCTGATCAAGGCGCGCGAAGGCGACGAAGTGGTGTTTCGCGGTCCGGACGGGGAGGAAACCATCGAGGTGCTGGAAGTGCGCTACGAGCGCATCGACTGAGCGCGGGCAACCCCGTATCACCGCTTCGGCCAACCTTGTCAGGTTGGCCGAAGCGCTTTTGCGGCACGGCTCAGGCGGCTGGGCGCAGGTAGACGCGGGTGGCGACGATGTCCGCCTCCGCCGCCAGCGCGGCCTGCAAGGCCGGCAGGGCCGCGCTGTCGGCGGCCGGCAGCAGCAGCACGGCATGGATGCCGTCCGGCGCGTAGTGCAATTGCAGCGTCTCGCTGTCGAGCAGCGGGCGCCCCAGGGCGCGGTTCAGGCGCGCTTCCAGCTCCGGGCGCATCGGCAGCTCGTAACGCACCGGGGCGTGGCTCAGGTCGGAGTCGACGTGCACCGTGACGTTAAGCACCGGGTGCGCCGCCAGCACGCGCTGGCGCGCCAGCGCCGCGATCTGGTGGCCCTCCGACACGCTGATGCTGGGCGGCACCACGATGTGCACGTCCACCAGGGCCAGGTCGCCCATGCGTCGCATGCGCATGTCGTGGACTTCCACCACCCCTGGCACGGTGGCGATCTCGGCGCGGATCGCCTGCTGTTCCTCGGCCGACACCGCGCGGTCGGTGAGGTCGCCGAACGCCTCGCTGCTGAACTCCCAGCCGGTGCGGCTGATCATGAAGCCCACCAGTGCCGCCGCCAGCGGGTCGAGGAAGGTCCAGCCCGCCATGTTGCCGATGATGCCCACCGCCACCACCAGCGACGAGGCGGCGTCGGAACGGGCGTGCCAGGCGTTGGCGATGAGCAGGCTGGAGCCGACGCGCTTGGCGATCGCCAGCATGTAACGGAACAGCAGCTCCTTGGCCAACAGGCTGCCCAGCGCCACGTACAGCGCCAGCGGCTTGACCTGCGGCAGGGCGTGGGGGTCGAGGAACTTGCCGGCGGCGTTCCACAGCATGCCGAGCCCGACCGCCAGCAGCAGCACGCCCAGCACCAGCGAGGCGGCGTTCTCGTAGCGGCGATGGCCATAGTGATGGTCCTCGTCCTCCGGCTTGGCGCTGTGGTGGTTGGCGAGCAGCACCACGAAGTCCGCCAGCAGGTCCGACAGCGAGTGCATGGCATCGGCCACCAGCGCCGAGGAATGGGCGAACAGGCCGGCCGCGAGCTGGGCCAGCGTCAGCAGCAGGTTGACACCCACGCTGACCCAGGTGCTGCGCTGGACGGCCTGGTTGCGGGCGCCGGCATCGCCGGCTTCATGAGATTCCTGATAGTGCATGAGAAATGGCTAAACCCACGGGTATGTCGTTGGCAGGAGGATACCGCAAAAAAACAGCCACACGCTTCCCGGACGCATGGCTGCCTGCTGCGAGCCCGGCTTCAGCGCGGAATGCGCACCTGATGCTCGTCGAAGTTGCCCTGTTCCGCGCCGCGATGACACGCCATGCAGTTGGCCGCGCTGCCCACCGATTGGCGCCGGAACACGTCCGCCCGCACTTCCTCGTGCCAGTCGGCAAAGCGCGCGGTGTCGGTGATGCGGGTGACGATGCGCTCGCCCGGCGCGGCCTTGGCCGGCCGGGTGTCGCGGTCGCTCGAGGCATACAGCAGAAACTGGCGGATTTCCGCCTCGCTGCCCTTGTCGAGCGAGGCGTTGCTGCCGAAATGGTGCGACAGATTGTCCATCAGGGCATTCCACGAGCGGCCGGGCAGCAAGCCCGGCGGGTAGGCCATATGGCAGCTGCCGCACTCGGTTTTCCACGCCGCGTTGACCTTGGCCGGCATGGCCAGACGGCGTCCTTCATGTTCCTCGGCGTGGGTTATGCCGGTCAGCAGCAGGGAAGCGGCAATGAGGGAAGCAAGATAGCGCATGTTCGTCTCCTAGCGCAGGGTAGTCAGGAAGGTGAGAAAGTCGCCCTTTTCCAGCGGGGTGCAGGCGCGCGACAGCACGTCGTCGCAGTTGCGGCGGAACCATTTTTCCACCTTGGCCGGGTCGCGGAAGCGCTCCGGATTGACCGCGCTGGCCATCGGCCCGATCTTGCGGAAGCTCGGCGTCATGCCGCTGCGGCGCGGGTCGTCCGAGTGGCAGCTGGCGCAGCTGATCGCCTTGCCATCCTTGGTGTTGCGGCGGAAGTAGAGTTCCTTGCCGCGTTCGGCGGAAAAGCCGCTGAACCCCGGCGCGGCCTGGCGCGCTTCCGCGGCGTAGCCCTGCAATAGCTCGGCAGGAGAGGAGGCGGCCTGGGCCAGGGGGGCGAGGCTGGCGGCCAGCAACAGCAGGAAGAGACGGGACATGGGCAGACTCCGGCAAGCAGGAAGAGCTTCCAGCCTAGGCGCGGAGCATTAAGTTGCGCTTAAAACCCTGTCGATTCAATGGTTAATGTCGACTTAAGCGTTCCGCCTTAGCGTATCAGGGTCACATGGCGGAGAAGCATCATGAATCCCTTCAATCGTTTGCGCTTGTTGCACTGGCTGGTCGCGGCCTTCTTCCTGTTCGGCTACCTGAGCGGCGACGACGGTGGCTTGCTGCACGTCTGGCTGGGTTACGGTCTGATCGCGGTGCTGCTGCTGCGCTTGCTGGCCCATCTCTCGAAAATCCGCGGCTTTCCGCCGTTGCTGCCGACCGCCGGCCAGTGGCAGGCGCGAGGTGTCCCGTTGCTGGGCAAGCTCTTGACGGTGCTGCTGTTGAGTGGCGCCGTGCTGACCGGGGGATCGGGCCTGATGATGGTCGACAACGCCCGGGTGCTGGGGCTGCCTGCGGCGCAGACGGCTGACGCCGCCATGGCGAGTGCGGATGGTGAGGAAGGCGAGGCGAGCGATAGCGCCAAGGAGGTGCACGAGGCTTCGGCCAACCTCACCCTGCTGTTGGCGGGTCTGCACATCGCCTACCTGCTGTGTTATCGCCGCCACATGGTGCTGACGATGATCCGGGGACAGGCGCGCCGTTCGCGTGCCTGAGAAAGCCGGCCGCCGTATGTCGCCGGCCGTCCTGGCCGGCTGCCGCGTGGGGAGGGCGCGCGACGCCCGGCCGGCCGCTCCCGCCGCGCGGTGTGTGCTACTTGGCGTGGCTCGCCAGGAGCAGGTTGACGTCGAGCCAGCCCTGGTGGGCGTCCTTGCCGGTGCCGGCAAACGCCGTCAGCAGCAGCTTCGCCTGCTCGCGGTATAGCGACTCTTCCAGCTTGCGCCCCTCTGCCGTCAGCGTTAGCTCCTTCACCCGCTTGTCGTGCTCCGCGGCACGCGCTTCCACCAGCCCCATCTCCATCAGCTGGCGCAGCGGGATGTTGATCGCCTGCTTGGTCACGCCCAGCGCCGCCAGCAGCGCCTTGACGCTCAGCCCCGGCGTGTGCGCCACGAAGAACAGGATACGGTGGTGCACCCGCGCCAGGCCGCGCCGCGCCAGCATCTCGTCGGGTTTGGCGGTGAACGCCATATAGGCATGGAAGAAGGCCTCCATCGAGGCGCGCAGGTCGGGAGAAACGGGCGTGTCGGGCATGTTGACGAGGGCCTGGTGCAGGCGTAAATTGGGTCAAAAAAATTGACATTTATAAGTCCAGCCACTACGAGGGTAGCATGTTTTCTGAACGCATCGAACGACTCAGCGGCTCGCTGATCCGCGAAATCCTCGCCGCCGCCCAGCGCCCCGAGGTGATTTCCTTCGCCGGCGGCCTGCCGGCGTCCACCTGCCTGCCGGCGCTGGACTTTCCCGACGTGCCGCCGTCGCTGGCCCAATACGGCACCAGCGAGGGCGAACCGGAGCTGCGCGAGCAGATTGCCAAGGACGTGGCGCGCATCGGTCTGAGCTGCGACGCGTCGCAGGTGCTGGTGCTGTCCGGCTCGCAGCAGGCGCTCGACCTCGCCGCCAAGCTGTTCGTCGACCCGGGCACCCCGGTGATCACCGAAGGCCCGACCTACCTCGCCGCGCTGCAGGTATTCCGCCTGTTCGGTGCCCAGTTCCACACCGTGGAGCAGCAGGACGGCCAGTTGCCGGCCGCCACGCTGCAGGCCGCCATCGCCGAGAGCAAGGCCAAGCTCGCCTACCTGATTCCCACCTTCCAGAACCCGTCCGGTGCCTGCTACAGCGTCGAGACGCGCCAGGCGCTGGCGCGCGTGCTGGACGACGCCCACCTGCCGGTGATCGAGGACGATCCCTACCGCGCGCTGTCCTACGACGGCGACGCACCGGCTCCGCTGGTCACGCACTTGAAGAGCGCGCCGTGGATCTACTGCGGTTCGTTCTCCAAGACGCTGGCGCCGGGCCTGCGCATTGGCTACCTGATCGCGTCCAAGGAACTGATGCCGCATCTGCTCAAGCTGAAACAGGCGGTCGATCTGCATTCCAACCGTCTGGGCCAGTGGTTCATCGCACAGTGGCTGAAGAGCGGTGATTACCCCGCTCATCTCAAGCGTCTGCAGCAGAACTACAAGGTCGGCCGTGATGCGATGCAAGCAGCACTGGAGCGCCACTTCGCCGATCTGGCCGACTGGCAGGTGCCGCAAGGGGGCCTGTTCTTCTGGCTGACGTTGAAGAACAAGCGCGACACTCGCACCTTCCTCAAGCCGGCGCTGGAACAGCACAACGTCGCCTTCATGCCGGGCGAGGCGTTCTACGCCGATCCGGACACCGGCATCGGTCATCTGCGGCTCAACTTCAGCCATGCCACCCCGGAGCGCATTGAAGAAGGCATCGCGCGTCTGGCCAGCCTGATCCGCGCGGGTTGACGCCGGCGAGACAAGCCAGGGCAGGGGAAGGGGGCAAGCCGCCGTCCTTCCTCGCGCGATGGAAAAGCAAAAAGCCTGACAGGGCATTCCGGTCAGGCTTTTTCGTCTCTGCGGGTCGTCGTTCAGGCCGGTTGCGCGTCTTCTTCCAGCATGGTGACGCCCGGCAGGCCGGAACGGAACACCGCCTGCTGCAGCGTGGTGACCGCCTTGCGGCGGAAGTACTGCTTGCGCGTCACCAGCATCACGCGCCGCTGCGGCGCCGGCTGGCTGAACGGCACCACCGACAGCAGGGCATCGTCGGCCGGGCTGACCGAGGTGGCCGGTAACACCGTCACCCCTATGCCGCTCGCCACCATGTGGCGGATGGTGTTGAGCGAGCTGCCCTGCAGGGTGCTGGCCAGGCTGCCGGACTGGTGCTGGCGCGTGGCCAGCTCGCTGCACGACTGCAGTACCTGGTCGCGGAAGCAGTTGCCCTGGTTGAGCAGCAACACGCTTTCTTCGGCCAACTGGCTGGGGCGCACCATCGGCTGTTTCTCCCATGGGTGCCCCTTCGGCGTGGCCACCACGAACGGCTCGTCGTAGAGCGGGTAGGCCACCGTGCCGGGCTCCTCAAACGGGTCGGCCACGATGATGGCGTCGACTTCGCCGCGCTTGAGCATCTCGGCCAGACGCGCCGTGTAGTTCTCCTCGAGAATCAGCGGCATGTCCGGGGCCAGGATGCGCAGCGCCGGGATCAGCTTGGGCAGCAGGTAAGGGCTGATGGTGAAGATCACCCCCAGCTTGAGCGGCCCCACCAGCTCGTTCTGGTGTTCACCGGCCAGTCGCTTCACCGTTTCCGCCTCTTCCAGCACGCGCTGAGCCTGCTCGATCACGCGCTCGCCGATATCGGTCACCGCCACCTCGGGGCCGCCGCGTTCGAACAGGGTGATACCCAGTTCGTCCTCCAGCTTCTTGATGGCGATCGACAGCGTCGGCTGGCTGACATAGCAGCTCTGGGCCGCGCGGCCGAAGTGGCGCTCGCGCGCCACCGCCACGATGTAACGCAGTTCGGTCAGCGTCATGGCTTAGCGTTCGTGCTCCGGCAACACGATGTTGACCTCCAGCACCTCGAAGTTGTCCTGGCGCTCGAGGTTGACCTTGATGTCGTCCAGGTTGACCGCCACGTAGCGCGAGATCACCTCCATCAGCTCGCGCTGCAATGCCGGCAGGTAGTCCGGGGCGCCGGCACGGCCGTTGCGCTCGTGAGCCAGGATGATCTGCAGGCGCTCACGCGCCACCTCGGCCGATTTCTTGCGCTTGCTGCCGAACAAAATGTCCATCAGCGACATGGCTTAGCCTCCGAACAGTCGTTTGAGGAGCCCAACCTTCGGGACGTCGAGGAAACGCATCGGGCGATCCTCGCCGAGGAAGCGCGACACCACGTCGGCGTAGGCCTCGGAGGCATCGGTCCCCTTGAGGTGGATGGCCGGCGTGCCCGAGTTGGAAGCCTGCAGCACCACCTGCGATTCCGGGATCACCCCCAAGAGCGACACGCGCAGGATTTCCTTGACGTCGTCGACCGACAACATCTCGCCCTTTTCCACGCGGCTCGGCGAATAGCGCGTGATCAGCAGGTGTTCCTTGACCGGTTCACGGCCCTCGATGGCACGGCGCGACTTGGACGACAGGATGCCGAGGATGCGGTCGGAGTCGCGCACCGACGACACTTCCGGGTTGGTCACGATCAGCGCCTCGTCGGCGAAGTAGAGCGCCATCAGCGCGCCCTTCTCGATGCCGGCCGGCGAATCGCAGACGATGAAGTCGAAGTTCATCGTGGCCAGCTCGTTCAGCACCTTTTCCACGCCTTCTTCGGTCAGCGCATCCTTGTCGCGGGTCTGCGAGGCCGGCAGCACGTACAGGTTGTCGCAGTTCTTGTCCTTGATCAGCGCCTGGTTCAGCGTGGCCTCGTTGTTGACCACGTTGATCAGGTCGTACACCACGCGCCGCTCGCAGCCCATGATCAGGTCGAGGTTTCTGAGACCGACGTCGAAATCGATGACCACGGTCTTGTGGCCGCGCAGGGCCAGCCCGGAAGCGAAGCTGGCGCTGGTGGTGGTCTTGCCGACGCCGCCCTTGCCGGATGTCACGACGATGATTTTTGCCACGATGATTCCCTTGAATTAACCAGTGATGGAGTGTTCGTTATTCGCCGAGCGCGGTGATCACCAGGCGCTCGTTCTCGAGGAAGACCTGAGCCGGCTTGCCGCGGATGCTGTCGGGCAACGCCTGCTCGATGGTTCGATAGACGCCGGCGATCGACACCAGTTCAGCTTCCATGCATTGCGTGAAGATGCGCGCCGCAGTATTGCCGCGCGCGCCGGCCAGGGCGCGGCCGCGCAGCGGGGCGTAGACGTGGATGTTGCCGTCGGCGATCACTTCGGCACCGGCGCTGACCATCGCCAGCACCACCAGATCGCCGCCCTTGGCATAGATCTGCTGGCCGGCCCGGACCGGGCGGTCGATGATCATCGTCGGGGCGCTGGCGAGGCCCTCCGGCGCCGCCGGTGCCTCGTTGGCCGCCGGCTTGCTGGCGATCACCTGGCCGGTGACGTGGGCCAGGCCGAAGCGGTGTGCCAGCGCCTCGAGTGCCGGGTCCGGGTGGCGCAGCGCCACGGCGCGGAAGCCGTAGTGGCCGAGCAGGGACAGCACGTGGTCGAGGGCGAGGTCGGCGGGGTTGTCGAGCGCGGCCACGTCGAGCACCACGGCTTCGGCGGCGGAAGGTTTGGCGCGGTTGCCGAAGCGGCTTTCCAGTGCCAGGGTCAGCTCGTCGAGATGGTTGCTGCGCAGTACGAAGGCCAGCACGTCGAGGCTGGCCGATTTGATGTCGTAGGTGTTCGCCGTCTGGCTCATGTCGCTGTAATAATACCTAAAGATAGATTTCTTCTATGAAGGCGAGTGTACTGGCTTGCGGCGGGGCTTTCAATGAAAGTCGCACGCTCTGGCGGGTGTGCTGCCGTCATGGATTTGTAATGCTCACGTGTTGTGATACTGTCATGCCCTCATGCCCCGCTGCCGGGGTTTTTTGCCGTCTGGAGTGTTGCAAAAAACCCAACAGATTAGGGGCTTAGTAGATTGTGCAATGCAACAAACCGGTTGACCGAAAGGCCGGCTTTGGTTAAAGTGTAATTGCTGCATCGCACAATGCGACAGAGGTACAGGGTTTGTTGCTGTTGTCGCTGGGTTACTTCCCAACTATTCAGGAGTCATTATGTTTACTACTACTCAAGAACTGACCGCTCTTGGACAGGCGCAATTCGATAAAGCTGTACGCCTGTCTTCCCTTTTGCTGGGCAGCGCCGAGCGTTTCGCCGCTCTGCAGTTCGACCTGAGCCGCAAGGTGCTGGCCGAAAACGCCCAGCTGTTCAAGACCCTGGTCGACATCAAGGATCCGAAGGCTCTGGTCGAGCTGCCGGCAGGTCTGGCTCAGCCGGCCCTGGACAAGGCCTTCGTTGCCGCCCGTAGCGTGTACGACGCCGCGGTGACCACCCAGGGCGAACTGACCGCCTTCGTCGAAGAGCAGGTTGCCGAGTCCAACAAGGCCGTGCTGTCCACCATCGACAAGCTGGCCAAGAACGCTCCGGCCGGTTCCGACGTTGCCGTCAGCGCGCTGAAAAACTTCGTGACCTCGTCCAACGCCGCCTTTGAAAGCGTGTCGCAGACCGCCAAGAAAGTCGGCAGCGAACTGGCCGAAGCCGGTGTGCAGGCTGCGACCAAGTCCGCCAAGGTCGCTTCCGCTGCTGTTGCCAAGAAGGCCTGATCGGGCTGGCACCGCTCCGAAGCAAAAAAACCCGCTGCAAGGCGGGTTTTTGATTTTGACAAACCCCTTTCGCGCAGCGGAAGGGGTTTGTCGTGTAAACGGGAAGGCTGTGGAGGCAATAACGTATCGGGAGCGGTCCGGCTTTGCCGGGTCCGGTAGCGTCTCGACAGGATACGTTGCCAGCAGCCTGGAAACCCGCCGCAAGGCGGGTTTTTTTATGGGCGTGGCTGGCTGAGGGAGTCGAAGATGGCCTGCAGGGCGAGACCCTGGCCCAGTGCCAGCTCGATCAGCTGGGCCAGGATCAGGGCGTAGTGGCTTTGCTGGTAGGCGGGCAGGGCAAAGTGTGCCAGCAATTGCCAGGGATCGTGTGCTTCCTGCTGCGGCGGGTGCTGCGCCAGGTAGAGCCGGGACAGTTGCAACAGGTTGGCGGCCAGCTCCTTTTGCTGGCTGAAGAAATGGTTCCAGTCCGGTGGGCGCGGCGTTTCGCCGGGGGCGGTCCAGCCCGCCTGCAGCAGCAAGCCGAAGGCGTAGCTCAGCGCCTCGAATACCGTAGCCACGAAATGGCCGCTGCCGGCCGGGCCGCAGTGCAGCCAGGCACCCGGCAAGGGCGCCAGCGCATCCAGCACCGGCCTGGCACCGTCCAGCGCGCGGTCCGAGCCGCCCACGAACAGGGCGAAGCCTTGCTGCACTCCCGGGGCTTGCCAGTTGGCCGCCACGTCGACGTAGCCCAGCCCGAACTCCCGGCAGTGCCGTTCCCGGGCGGCACAGCTGTCCGGGGTGGCGCGCTTCAGGTCCAGCAGCACGCCGCCGTACTGCAGCGCCTGCCAGTCGGCGGCAAAAGCGTCGGAAGCCGGCGGGGAGGGGAAGGGCTCGGCCGGCAAGCCGAACCCCTGCGCCGTCAGGCGGCGTCGAATCCATTCGAGGTAGGGCTCGTTACCGAGCGTGATGATTTGCATGCTTCTCAAGACGTCAGGGGCGCGGAGTCGAGGGTCTGCATGAGGCACGGGATGAACCAGCCCAGTGCCCTGTCAGGTTGTGGCTCCTTGCCGTCTTCGACGCGTTTCACGATCAGTTACCCATTATCCACGTAGGGCTGGGCCAGCGAAAGCGACAAATAGCCGGCGCCGAGTCCCTTTAGCTATAACTGCCACTTGCCGGCGAGAGAGAGGGTGGTGGTGAGCGCATCCTGTCTTTCGCGCCGCAACGACGAGCGTGCCAGCCGCTGCGCGAAGTATCGCCTGGCGCCGTCATGGCGGATGGCGTGCGACGGGGACGGTTCGGGATGCTGCGCCAGCGGGGGTATCGTTGTCGGCCGCGCAGCGGCGTGGGTGTCACCGGCACGTTGGCCGAAGCGGCCAGCGGAAACAACAAAGCCGGCGAATCGCCGGCTTGCTGGTCGTTCAGAGGAGGGCTCAGCCTTCCTGCTTGTAACGCTCGATGCCTTCCACCAGTTCCTTGGTGGCGTCTTCACGGGTGCCCCAGCCCTGGATCTTCACCCACTTGCCCGGTTCCAGGTCCTTGTAGTGCTGGAAGAAGTGCACCATCTGGTTGCGCAGCAGCTCCGGCAGGTCTTCCAGCTGCTGGATCGACTTGTACATCGGGCACAGCTTCTCGACCGGCACGGCCACCAGCTTGGCGTCCACGCCGCCATCGTCTTCCATCTTGATCAGACCCAGCGCACGGCAGCGCACCAGCACGCCCGGCGGCAGCGGGAACGGGGTCACCACCAGCACGTCCACCGGATCGCCGTCGCCGGCGAGCGTTTGCGGCACGAAACCGTAGTTGGCCGGGTAGAACATCGAGGTGCCCATGAAACGGTCAACGCAGATGGCGCCGGAGTCCTTGTCGAACTCGTACTTGATCGGGGCGCTGTTGGCGGAGATTTCGATCACCACGTTGATGTCGTTGGGCATGTCCTTGCCGGGGGCGATGCGGTCGAGATTCATCTGGGAGGTCCTTTGGTTGAGCGTTGAACACATTTGCCGAATTATCCCGCGATTATAACAGCAAGCCGTCGTCGCTTGCGGGGCGCCAAGGTATAATCCAACGCTTCTTTTTGCTACAAGCGGGACGCCACACCATGCTGGACAAGCTGATCATCGAATTCGACAAGGGGGTGCGTACCCTGTTTGCTCCGGCCGCCAGCGCCCGTCCGCACCCGGATGCCGGCATGCCCGAAGCCGAGATGAGCGAGCAGGAAAAGCGCCACGCGCTGGGCCTGATGCGTGTCAACCACTGTGGCGAGGTGTGCGCCCAGGCCTTGTACCAGGGGCAGGCGCTGACCGCGCGCAACGAGGCCGCGCGCGAGGCGCTCAAGCATGCCGCCTTCGAGGAAGTCGAGCACCTGGCCTGGACCGAGAGCCGCATCCGCGAGCTGGGCGGCCATCCCAGCGTGTTCAACCCGCTGTGGTACACCGGCTCGCTGGCCATCGGTGTCGCCGCCGGGCTGTTGGGCGACAAGTGGAACCTGGGCTTTCTGGAAGAGACCGAATACCAGGTCGAGGCGCACCTGAACGGCCACCTGAAAGACCTGCCGGAACAGGATGAGAAGAGCCGCGCCATCGTCAAGCAGATGCGCGACGACGAAGTGCGCCACGCCGAAATGGCGCACGAGCACGGCGCCGCCAAGCTGCCCTTGCCGGTGCGCGGCCTGATGAAGCTGACCTCCAAGGTGATGACCTCGGCCAGCTACCGGCTGTGATCTTGTGGTAACGGCAAGGAAAAACGGGCTGCTCAGGCAGCCCGTTTTACGTGGCGCGGCCGGGATTCAGAAGAACAGCAGCGTCACCAGCAGGAACACCGGGATCAGGATGGCCAGCGACCAGCCAATGTAACCGAAGAACGACGGCATCGCCACGCCGCGCTCCTCGGCGATGGCCTTGACCATGAAGTTGGGGGCGTTGCCGATATAGCTGTTGGCCCCCATGAACACCGCGCCGGCCGAGATCGCGGTCAGTGTCGGTGCCAGCGTGGTCATCAGCTGGCCGGGCTCGCCGCCGGCCAGGTTGAAGAACACCAGATAGGTCGGTGCGTTGTCGAGGAAGCTCGACAGCGCGCCGGTCAGCCAGAAGTAGGCCGGGTTGAGCGGCGCGCCGCTGCCGTCGTTGACCATGGCCACCAGATTGCCGAAGGCCCCGGCCGAGCCGGCCTTGAGCATCGCCAGTACCGGGATCATAGTGACGAAGATGCCGGCGAACAGCTTGGCCACCTCCAGCATCGGCCCCCAGTTGAAGGCGTTGGCGGCGCGGCAGCGACCCGGCGTCAGCGCCAGCGACAGCGCCGCGATCCCCAACAGCAGCACGTCGCGCACCACGCTCTGCAGCTCGATCTCCAGGCCGCCGATGGTCCAGTTGATACCCGGCTTCCAGGTGCCGGACACCAACACCGCGCCGACGATCGCACCCAGCAGCAACAGGTTGATGCTGCCTTCCAGGCGCAGCTTCGAATCCGGGGTCGGGTCCGCCAGCGGCGGCAGGTTTTCTTCCTTGTGGTAGTAGTGGCGGTCGAGCAGGTAGAACAGCACCAGCAGGATCGCGCTGGCGAAGGCCATCAGCGGCAGCAGGTGCCGCAGGGTCCAGCCGAAGCTGACGCCCTTGAGGAAGCCCAGGAACAGCGGCGGGTCGCCCAGCGGCGTGAGCGAGCCGCCGATGTTGGCGACCAGGAAGATGAAAAACACCACGACGTGGGTTTTGTGGCGGCGGTTGTCGTTGGCGCGCAAGAGCGGGCGGATCAGCAGCATCGAGGCACCGGTGGTGCCGGTGAAGCTGGCCAGCACGGTGCCAATCCCGAGGAGCGTGGTATTGACCAGCGGCGAGCCGTGCAGGTTGCCGCGCAGGTAGATGCCGCCCGCCACGGTGAACAGCGCCACCAGCAGGATGATGAACGGCAGATATTCCAGCAGCAGCGTGTGCAAGAGTTCATGGCCGGTGGCGCCGCTACCGTGCTGCAGCGCGAACGGCACGACGAACAGCAGCGCCCAGCCGGCGGCGATCTTGCCGAAGTGGTGGTGCCACAGGCCCGGGGCCAGCAGCGGCAGGATGGCGATCGACAGCAGCAGGCCGGTGAACGGCACGGCCCAGAGCGTGGTGAGCTCGGCGCCGTTGACGCCGGCGTGGGCCACGAGCGGCAGCGTCCCCAGCAGCCAGGCCAGCGCCCCTCTGCGGAAGAGGAGTGAGAGCATGGAGAGTGTCCCCTGTATGGTTATGGCGTTGTTCTGGAAAAAGAGCGCCAGTGTAACAGGGCAAACGGGGGGGATGAAAAGTTGGGGATTTTCCGGAGTGGATGGCGGGAACCCGTCTCGCCAGAGGCGAGTGCGGCATGATGGGGAGGGGGAAATCCGAAGCCGGAAAAGCAAAAAGCACCAGCGCGTGCTGGTGCTTCTTGTGGAATCCTGGCGTCTCCACGGGGAATCGAACCCCGGTTACCGCCGTGAAAGGGCGATGTCCTAACCGCTAGACGATGGAGACAGCTGGCGCACCCGGAGCGATTCGAACGCCCGACCCTCTGGTTCGTAGCCAGATACTCTATCCAACTGAGCTACGGGTGCGCTGTTTCTCTTCAGACGCTGGCGTCTTTCGAGAGAGGCGGATTCTATAGAGGCTGTTTCCGACTGTCAAGCGTCGTTGGGCATTTTGTGTGCGAGCCAGTACAATGAACGCAGCCCCATGCCGCGCCGATTCCCCTATGACCTCCTGTTTCGCGCAAGTCGATTGCAACAATTTCTACGCTGCCTGCGAGCGGGTGTTCAACCCGGCGCTGGCCGGCCGGCCCGTGGTCGTGTTGTCCAACAACGACGGTTGCGTGGTGTCGCGTTCGGCCGAGGCCAAGCGGCTTGGCGTGCCGATGGGGGCACCGTACTTCACGCTCAAGGGGCAGCTGGAGCGGCAGGGGGTGGCGGTGTTTTCCTCCAACTACGTCTTGTACGGCGACCTCTCCAACCGCGCGATGCGGCTCCTGGCCGGTTACGCGCGGGCGCAGGAGGTCTATTCGATTGACGAGTGCTTCCTCGACCTGAGCGGCGAAGCCGAGCCGCTGAGGCTGGCTCGGCGCCTGCGCGACGCGCTGTTGCAGGGGCTCGGGCTACCGGCCTGCGTCGGCCTTGGCCCGTCCAAGACCCTGGCCAAGCTCGCCAACCACCTGGCCAAGCAGGAGGCGGCCCTGGAAGGGGTGCTCGACCTGGGCTCGCTCGACGCAACGGCGCTGTTGCAGCGGCTGGAGCCGGTGGCGGTGGAGGAGGTGTGGGGCATCGGCCGTCGTCTCGGTGAGCGGCTGCGCCTGGCGGGGATCGGCAGTGCGCGGCAGTTGGCCGAAACCGAGCGCGACTGGCTGCAGCGGCGCTTCGGGCTGGTGACGGCGCGCATCGCCGACGAGCTGCGCGGCGTCTCCTGCCTGGCGCTGGAGTCGCTGCTGGAGCCTCGCCGTTCGGTGATGTCGACGCGCTCGTTCGGGCGCAAGGTGACGGCGCTGGCCGAGTTGCAGGAGGCGGCGGCGATGCACGCCAGCCGCGTCGCCGAGCGTCTGCGCCGCCAGGGTTCGCTGGCGCATTTTCTGCGCGTGGGGATACGCTCCGGCGTACCGGGCTGGGGGCGGGGGGGCGATGCCAGCGAAACCGTGGCGCTGTTGCCGCCATCCAACGATAGCCGGGTGCTGACGCGCGCGGCGCAGCAGGCCGTGGCACGCTTGTGGCAACGCGGCGTGCGTTATCACAAGGCCGGGGTGATGGCGTTCGAGCTGGTCGACGCGGGGCAGGTGCAGGCCGATCTCTTTGCCGGCGATCCGCTCGACGCCAAGAGCGCGCGCCTGATGCAGGCCATGGACGCCATCAACCAGCGCATGGGGCGCGGCACCGTGCGCTTGTTGGCCGAAGGCACGAAGCAGCCCTGGCGCATGAAGCAAGACCATCTTTCTCCCTGTTACACCACCCGCTGGGACGATATCCCGGTGGTGAAAGCGAATTGAGCATGCTGTTTGAGCAACCCTGCGCCATCGTCGACCTCGAGACGACCGGCGGCCACATCACCCGCGACCGCATCACCGAGATCGGCATCCTGCTGATCGATGGCGAGCGCATCGAGCGTTACGAGACGCTGGTCAATCCGGGCCAGCCGATCCCGCCCTTCATCGAGAACATGACCGGCATTTCCGACGCCATGGTGGCCGAGGCGCCGCCGTTCGCCGCGCTGGTGGAGACGCTGCTGGAAAAGCTGCAGGGCCGCCTGCTGCTGGCGCACAACGCGCGCTTCGACTACGGCTTCCTGAAGAATGAGTTCAAGCGCGCCGGGCACGTCTTCCAGAGCGAGGTGCTGTGCACCGTCAAGCTGTCGCGCCGGCTCTACCCGCAGCATTTCAAGCACAGTCTCGACAGCCTGATCGCGCGCCATGGCATCGTGCTGGCGGATCGCCACCGGGCCATGGCCGACGCCTTGGCGGTGTACCACTTCATCGAGGCGGCGACGGCCGAGCTGGGGCCGGAGGCGGTGCAGGGGGCGGCAACGGCGCTGCTGGCACCGACCGCCTTGCCGCCGGGGCTGGACCCGGAGCTGCTCGACAGCCTGCCGGACGTGCCCGGCGTGTACTTGTTGCTGGGCGACGACGGGCTGCCCTTGTACGTCGGGCGCGGTGCCAACCTGCGCCGCCAGGTGCTGGCGCATTTCTACGCCGACAAGGCGCACGGCAAGACACTGCACATCGCCGAGCCGATCCGCCGTGTGGAGTGGCGCGAGACGCTGGGCGAGTTCGGTGCCATGCTGCTGGAACTGCAATGGATCCGTGCCCATCGCCCGCGCCACAACCGGCGCGGCGGGCCCGGCGACGAATTGTGCTCGATCCAGCTGGGCGAGGGCGCGGACGGCTTCGTGCGACCGCGCATCGTGCTGGCGCACGAACTCGACTTCAGCCGCACCGCCGATCTGTACGGCCTGTTCCGCCACCCGCGCGAGGCGCGCAAGATGTTGCAGGACATGGCGCGCGCCCAGGGCCTGTGCCAGGCCGTGCTGGGGGTGGAGCAGATGACCAGCCGCAAGGGGGCGCCGTGCGGCGGCTTCCAGGCCGGGCTGTGCCGCGGTGCCTGCATCGGTCGCGAGCCGGCGATGCAGCACAACACGCGGCTGATGTCGGCGCTGTCGCGGGTGCGGGTGAAGAACTGGCCGTTTCCCGGCGCGGTGGCCGTGGTGGAGTGGGACGAGGTGACCGGCGAGCGCGTCGAGCACGTGTTCGACCGCTGGTGCTATCTGGGGACGCGCCATGCCGCCAGCGAGACGCTGGAGGGGCAGCCGAGCTTCGATCTCGACAGCTACAAGTTGTTCAGCGCTTATCTCAAGAAGCCGACGCCGTCGAGCGAGCTGCGCTTGCTCGACGAGGGCGAGATGGTGTTTTCCGGGGTGATCGGCTGATCCCGGCCTGCCGTGATTGGGGCCGGGCCTCGCGGCGGAGGGGCTGCTGGCGGAGCCTCTTCGGCCAACCTTGACGGCTCAGTCGTGCATGGCGAGGAAGCCGCGCAGGCGGTTCTCGATGATGCGGGGGTTCTCGCCGTGGCCGATGGCGACCAAGCCTTCGACGATCAGCTCGCGCATCGCTATCTCGGCCGCCACCAGGTTCTTCAGCTTGTTGGCGATTGGCAGGAACAGCAGGTTGGCCGAACCGACGCCGTAGATGGTGGCGACGAAGGCCACGGCGATGCCGGAGCCCAGCTTGGAGGGGTCGGAGAGGTTCTCCATGACGTGGATCAGCCCCAGCACCGCGCCCAGGATGCCCATGGTCGGGGCGTAGCCGCCGGCCGATTCCCAGATGCGCGTGGACTGACGGCGCGCATGCTCGAACATCGAAATCTCCACCTCCATCACCGAGCGCAGCGTCTCCGGCTCGGTGCCGTCCACCAGCATCTGCAGCGCTTTGCGGTGGAACGGGTCCTGCTGCTGGGCGACGTAGCCCTCCAGTGACAGCAGGCCGCCCTTGCGCGCGCTCTGGCTCCAGTGGATGACGTCACGGATGGTCTTCTCGTGGTCGAACTGGGGCGGCTGGAATACCCAGCGTGCCATGCGCAGCCCGGTCACGAACTGCTTCGGGGTACTTTGCAGCATGACGGCGCTGGCGGTGCCACCGATGACGATCATGAACGCGGTCAACTGGAACAGCGAGCCGATATGTCCGCCTTCCAGCGCCTGGCCGGCGATGATGGCGGCCAGCCCCCCGATGATGGCGATGATACTGATCTTGTCCAAAACGGTGTTCCGTTGTTGTGGTTGTTATGCTGGTGCCGGGTGGGGCTTACAGCCATTCCCTGAGTTTGCTCCGCACGCGGGCGATGGCCTGGCTGTGCAACTGGCTGACGCGTGACTCGGAGACCCCGAGCACCGCGCCGATTTCCTTCAGGTTGAGCTCCTGCTCGTAATACAGCGCCATCACCAGCTGGTCGCGTTCGGGCAGTGCCTTGATGGCGTCCACCAGGGCGCCGCGGAAATCGCCGTCGGCGAGGCTGGCGAACGGGTCGACGGCGTTGTCGTCCGCCACGTTGGCCACGGCCGCTTCGGCGCCGACGCCGTCATCATCGTCAAAGTCGCTGAAATGCTGCAGCGAAACGCCCTTGCACTCGCCCAGCATGGTCTGGTATTCGGCCAGCGGCAGACCCAGGAAGTCGGCGATTTCCGACTCCTGCGGCGGGCGTCCTTCGCGCTGTTCCAGCTGGTGGATGGCGTCCTCGATCTGTTTGGAGTGGCGTCGTGCCTGGCGCGGCAGCCAGTCCTCGCGCCGCAGCTCGTCCAGCATCGCGCCACGGATGCGCTGGCTGGCGAAGGTCTCGAATTGCACTCCCTGAGTTGGGTCGAACTGGCGTGCCGCCTCGATCAGGCCGATGATGCCGACCTGGACCAGATCGTCCAGTTCGACCGAGGCCGGCAGCCTGGCAATCAGCAGTTTGGCGATCTTCTTGACCAGCGGGGCGTGAAGCTCGACGTCGATGTCGCCGTGGAGCGCGCGGCTGCTATACGCCCTGCATTTCAACGACGGCAGGGTCATCGTGTCCTTCCTCCCTCGGCCCAGTCACGCGAGGCCGCGATCAGTACGTCCATGAAACCGGCCTCCGGGCGCGTGGCTTCGGGTGAATGCCATTGCGGCAGCATGGCAGCCAGCTGGGAAAAGGCGATGGCCGATTCGCTGTCCGGGAAGGCCTCCATCAGCGGCCGATGCAGGCTGCGACTGCGCTTCACCGCGCTGTCCTGCGGCACGAAGCCGACCCAGCGTAGCGCCACGTTGAGAAACTCCCCGGTCACGCTCGACAGCCGCTGGAACAGCTCGCGTGCCTCTTCCAGGTGACGCACGCGGTTGACCAGCACGTTGAAGCGCTGGCGGCCGTACTGCGTCGCCAGACGCTTGATGATGGCGTAGGCCATGGTCAGCGCTTCCGGCGCTGGGGTCAGTACCAGCACCAGGTTGTCGGCCACGCTGGCCGGCACCGGGTCGTGCGCCGGGTTGGGCACATCCACCAGCAGCATATGGCTGTCGCGCTCCAGCGAGCCGAACTCGCTGCCCAGCCGCAGCCACAGCTGGGCGGAAAAGCGTGCGCGGTCTTCCGGACGCGCGTACAGATTGAGCAGGTTCACGCCATGGCGCGACTGCGTCATCATGGTGTCGAGCCCGCCGGGGCCCACGATCTGTGTCTCCAGCGTGGCCGTGGTCGGCACGCCGAGCTGGCGCGCCAGCTGCTGCCCCGCCTGGCAGTCGATCAAGAGCGGCCGGCAGCCGGCCCAGGCGAGCCCGGTGCCGAGCCCGGCCACCAGCGTGCTGACCCCGCTGCCTTCGGCGCCGACGAAGGCGAAGCTGGGCGCACGCACCGGCTGGGCGGCAAGACGGCGCAAACTGGCGGCCTGATCCTGCATGTCACAACCAGCCGGCCTGGGCCGCGTTCATGATCGGCAGCTCGTCGCCTTGCAGCGCGAACGGCGAGTTCAGGTGCGGGGAGCGCATGGCGCGGTCGATCAGGAAGGCGGCGTTGGCCAGGTGCAGGTCTTCCGGCACGCGCTGGCCGTTGGTGATGTAGAACATCTTCAGGCGGTTGCGGATGATCACGTCCAGGCTCGGTCCCATCGCCACGCTCTCGTCGATCTTGGAGAGGATGCAGCCGGCCAGGCCGTGGCCGCGGTAATGCCGCACCACGTCTTCCAGGGTATGGCCGTCGGCGTTGGCCGCCATCAGCAGGATGCGCTGGATCTCGCGGCCGGTGCCGTCGAACATCTGGGTCTGGGCGGCGACGCGGGCGTCGCGCTGGCCCATGCCGACGGTGTCGATGAACACGATATGGCGCGAGGCCAGGTCGGCCAGCGTCAGCTGCAGCTCGGATTCGTTCTGGATCGAGTACACCGGCACGCCGAGGATCTTGCCGTAGATGCGCAACTGGTCCTGGGCGCCGATCCGGTAGCTGTCGGTGGTGATCAGCGCCACGTGCTGCGCGCCGAATTTCATCGTGGCACGTGCCGCCAGCTTGGCCACCGTGGTGGTCTTGCCGACCCCGGTGGGGCCGACCAGGGCGTAGATGCCGCCGCGTTCCATCACGTCGCGGTCGGCGTCGGCGCACTTGAGATTGTGCATCAGCGCCGAGCGCGCCCATTTCAGCGTCACTTCGCCTTGATACTGCGCCGGCATCTTGTCGATCAGCTGGCGGATCAGGGTGGCGCTCAGGCCCACCGAGAGCAGGTGCTTGAACAGCTCGATGCGGTTGGGCGCGCGCTCTTCCATGTCCGACCAGGCGAAGCTTGCCAGCTGGCTTTGCAGCAGGCTGCGCAGCAGCTTGATCTCCTCGCCGATGTGCTTGAGCTCCTGCGAGACCTCTTCGGGTTCCTCGGCAGGTGCGGGAGCCGGCTTCGTCTGGGGAGGTGTCGCCGCGGCGGCGGCCGGCAGCGGCGGCAGCGGGGC
>NZ_JBYSWM010000034.1:0-36680 GCF_058781125.1 Pseudogulbenkiania sp. FW507-F1
TTAGCGCCGATGATAGTGCGGCATTGCCGTGTGAAAGTAGGACACCGCCAGACTCCCCTTATAAAAGCCCAGCTCATCCGAGCTGGGCTTTTTGTATTGGGCACCGTCATGCCACAATGGCTCCTCTGGCTGATGCATTACGGGTGTTTGTGGCTGGGGATGGCACAGATGCCGCTTTTAGTTGTACATTCTTAATCTTCCCGACAATTCGATCAGCCTGTGTCCTGGGGAGAACCCGTATGACGCAGGCTTGCTGAATTTGTCAGACTGAATGGAATGGTCACGCTTGAAATCGTCTCTTGGTCTCTCCGGCAAGCTCAGAAAATCGGCCTTGCCACTTCTGGCTTGGCTCGTCCTTTGTTTCCTGACGGCCTTGCTCTGGCTTCAGATGGAGAGAAGCCGCCTGGAGGAGGGGTTTGAGAAGGATGGTCGTGCGGCTTACGTGCAGATTGCGCGTAAGCTGGATCAGAACGAGGCCGTGCTCCAGGCCGCTCATGCCATGGTGGCGTCGCGTGACACATCCGATATCGCCGCCTTGAGCGCTTTTTCCCGAGAAATACTGGCGAATTACCCCAAGCTCTATACCATTCTTTTCTACCAAAAAGTCGTGCCGACGGAGCGTGATCGGTATCTCGACCAAATGTCACGCGAGATTGGCGAGCCTGCTTCTATTACCGATTTCGACCTTAATCGGCGTCGTTCGTGGAGGGCGGCACCTCTTCGCGATGTCTACTACCCGGCCACGATGGTGGAGCCGGTTACTCAGGCGTCGCGACGGCTCTACGGCTACGACATCCTGCATGAGCCTCGGCTGGCTCGCGAACTGAGGCAGGCCATCGCGACAGGCGAAATTGTGGTCTCGATGCCGTTCGAACTGGCTGGGGACGAGCGGGCATATCTGCTGATGAAGGGTGTCTACCGCAATGGTGGGCCAGGGGTGATTCCGTTGCGTCCCGATTCTCCCCTGGTTGAGGGGGTCGTGGCGGTGCAGGTCCACTTCGAGCAATTGCTGGCTCCGCTGCGCCTGGAGTCGCAGTCGCTGAATATTGCGTTGTACCAGCGTGAGTTGCCGGGAGTGCATGGATCGCTCTTGCTCTACGAGCGTTCACTCCGGCCGAGCAAAGTGTCGCAATGGCCGTTGTTCCAGCGTTTCGAATCCAAAATGGACTTGCCCAGCGATGCGCAGCCGTTCGTCTTGAGTCTGTCGCGCAACGTGACCTGGGCCGAGTTGCGACTTAGTGTACTGGTCTTCCAGGAGTTGCTGGTGACCCTGTTGTTGTTGGCGCTGTGGCAGGTGTATCAACAGCGTCTGCACTTGCACCGCGCCCGTTCGGCTGCCGATGAGGCGCTGTTCAGCCAGCGTGAGCGGGTGGAGGTAGCATTGAATGCCATCCGTGATGGTGTGATCACGCTGAGTCACGATCGCAAGGTGGAGTGGGTCAATCCGATGGCGCAGGAGCTGCTGGGCTTGCTGCCGGAGCAGCTGCTGGGGCGGGATTACCGGGAGGTATTGCGGCTGCAGCAGGGGCTGGCCGACGTTTCCCAAGTCGACCCGATTGGCCAAAGTTTTCTCTACCAGCAGGTGGTGGAGTTTCCCGACGAATTGTTGTTGTCGACATTTTACGGTGAGACCCGCCTGGTCGAAGGGGCGGTGGCCCCGCTGTTTTCCCGCACCGGGGAAATGAACGGCGCCGTTTGTGCGATCCGCGACATGGGGCCGATCCGGCGCCGGGCGCAGGCGGTGCTGGAGGCGAGCGAGAGCCGGGTGCGGGACCATCTCGAGAAGCTGTCGCACGTTGCGCGCTTGCATACGATGGGGGAGATGGCCTCGGGGATCGCCCATGAACTGAACCAGCCGCTGGCGGCCATCAGCAACTACTGTGCGGCATCGCTGGCGATGCTGGAGGATGTCGAGGAGGCTCCGGCGCAGGTGACCGATGCTTTGAAGGCCGCCATCCGCCAGGCCGAGCGCTCCGGCGAAATCATCAAGCGGCTGCGCGCCTTCGTCAGCAAGCGCAGCATGGATGTACGCCAGGTCGATCTGAATCTGCTGGTGGGAAACAGCCTGTTCCTCGCCGAGCATGACCTGCGCAGCAATGGTGTGCAGGTGGTGCAGATGCTGTCGGCCAACCCGGTGACGGTGATGGCCGACAGCATCCAGATCGAGCAGGTGTTGATGAACCTGCTTTCCAACGCGATCGAGGCGATGAAGGGGGAGCGGGAAGGGGCGCGGCAACTGGTGATCCATAGCCACGTGGCGCTGTCCAATGCCATTCTGGAGGTGCGCGACAGCGGGCGGGGTATTTCGCCCGACGTGCAGGCGGTGCTGTTCCATCCCTTCTACTCGACCCGCGAAGGAGGGATGGGACTGGGGCTGTCGATTTGCCAGACCATCGTCGAGCAGTACGGTGGTTCGATCGAGGCGGAAAACATTCCCGGCAGCGGGGCGTGTTTCCGGCTGCGGCTGCCCTTTGCCCCGCCGCTATCGTTGTCAGAGGCGGCGGTGTCGTCGGTGGCGGCTACTCGCTAGCGTTCTTGCCGGTGTTGCGCGAGGAGCGTTCTTCGCGCGGGGTGATGCCGAAGTGATTGCGATAGCTGCTGGAGAAGTGGGGGCCGCTGGAGAAGCCGCACGCCAGCCCGATCTGAACGATGGATTTGGAGGTTTGCTGCAGTAATTGCCGCGCGCGCTTGAGGCGCAGCTCGAGGTAGTATTTCGACGGCACCGCGGAGAGGTGCTGCTTGAACAGGCGTTCGAGTTGCCGCCGCGAGATGCCGACATAATAGGCGATGTCGTCGGTCGTCAGCGGTTCTTCGATATTCGCTTCCATCAGGCTGACGGCTTCGGTCAGCTTGGGCTGGCTGGCGCCGATACGGGTGGCGAGCGGAATGCGCTGCCGTTCGTTACCGGGGCGGATGCGCTCCATGCTGAACAGCTCGGAGAGCTGGGCAGCGAAGTCGTGCCCTTGCTGCTGCCCGACCAGCACCATCATGAAGTCCAGCGTCGAGGCTCCTCCTGCACAGCTCATGCGGTTGCGATCGATCTCGTACAGATTGGACGAGACAATGACTTCCGGAAACTCCTCGGTGAAGCGGTTGATTTCCTGCCAGTGGATGGTGCTGCGGTAGCCGTTCAACAGGCCGGCGCGGGCCAGCCAGTAACTGCCGCAGCCGATCCCGATGAGTTGCAGCTTTTCCGTGGCCTGGGCATGGATTGTTTTGCTCAGTTCGTCGACGTCGACGTCCCCGGCGATTTCATCGGCAATGACGAACAGCCCGTCTAGCTTTGGTGCGTAGCTGAGCGGCAGGTCGACCGGGGCCTTGATGCCATTGGTCAGGGTCACGGCGTCGCCGCCGGGGGAGAGCAACAAGAATTCGTAGAGCTTTTTTTCGGCCAACTGGTTGGCGCGCGACAGTACTTCGGTGATCAGGGCCAGATCGGCCATGGCGGCGTGGGGCAACAGCAGGATGCCGTAGCGAAGCGGTTTGGCGACTTGCGTCTGCATAGCCATAGTTGACCGGAAAGCGAACTTGCGAGGAAAAGATTCTGCCAAGTCGGGGACTTGGCAGACGAATGATTAATGCCGTAATTGTATGATTATTTCAGGCTGCCCGAGAGGAATTGTGCCAGCCGCTCGCTCTTCGGCTTGACCAACACTTCCTTCGGATTACCCTGCTCCTCGATGCGCCCCTGGTGCAGGAAGATGACGTGGTTGGAGACCTCGCGCGCGAAGCCCATCTCGTGCGTCACGACCACCATGGTGCGGCCTTCGCGCGCCAGGTCCTGCATCACGCGCAGCACTTCGCCGACCAGTTCCGGGTCGAGCGCCGAGGTCGGCTCGTCGAACAGCATGACTTCCGGTTCCATCGCCAGGGCGCGGGCGATGGCGACGCGCTGCTGCTGACCGCCGGACATGTGCGACGGGTACTTGTCTTCGACGTTTTTCAGGCCGACTTTTTCCAGATACTTGCGGGCGCGGGCGATGGCTTCGTCCTTGGGCACGCCAAGCACGTGCACCGGAGCCTCGATGATGTTCTCCAGCACCGTCATGTGGGCCCACAGGTTGAAATGCTGGAACACCATGGCGAGCTTGGTGCGCAGTCGCGCCAGCTGCTTGGCGTCGCCCGCCTTGAGGGCGCCGTGGCGGCTGTCCGGAACCAGCTGCAGTTCTTCGCCGGCAGCGAAGATCTTGCCGCTGTTGGGTTGTTCCAGCAGGTTGATGCAGCGCAGGAAGGTGCTCTTGCCCGAGCCCGACGAGCCGATGATGCTGATGACGTCGCCGGCGTGGGCGGTCAGCGACACGCCCTTGAGCACTTCGTGGCTGCCGTAGCTTTTGTGGATGTCGGCAACGTGCAGCTTGACTTGGCTGTCGAGGCCGGTGGAGGTGGCGTTGGGGTGTTCGATCGGTTTCATCGCTCAGCAAATCCCTGTCTTGAATGCGTCGTGGGTTGCGCACCGGCCACGGTGGGGTCATGGCCGGTGGCACTACGTGGGCGGGTACGTCTCGCCTCACGCGATAATCGGATTCATCCTGCTTGTCGCTGGCTGTCCGGCTCAGTGCTTGCGCGGTGCCAGGTAGGCCAGCCAGCGTTTTTCGGCCAACTTGAACAGCCAGACGAACAGGAAGGTGAAGGCCAGGTAGATCAGGCCCGCCATCAGGAACGGTTCGAACGGCATGTAGGTGTCGCTGTAGATGCGGCGGGCGACACCGGTGACGTCGGCCAGCGTGACCAGGCCGGCGATCGAGGTGCCTTGCAGCATCATCACCACTTCGTTGCTGTAGGCCGGCAGCGCGCGGCGCAGTGCCGCCGGGATGACGATGCGGCGCATCATCAGCCACTTGCTCATGCCCATGGCCTTGGCCGCTTCGATCTCGCCCCAGTGGGTATTGCGGATCTGGCCGGCGATGATCTCGGTGGTGTAGGCCGCGGTGTTCAGCGTGAAGGCCAGCAGCGCGCAGAAATAGGCTTCCTGCAGGTAGGTCCAGGCCCAGCTCTCGCGCACCGCCTCGAACTGCGACAGCCCGTAGTAGATGATGAACAGCTGCACCAGCATCGGGGTGCCGCGGAACACGTAGGTGTACAGCCAGACCGCGCCGGACACCAGTCGGTTCCTAGAGACACGCATCAATCCCAGCGGAATCGACAGGGCCAGGCCGCCCAGCAGCGAGTAGAACAGCAGTTCCAGCGTCAGGATCAGGCCGTCGCTGGTGGACAGCACGGCTTCTCCGCTGCCGCCACCCAGAAAGGACGGAAAATTCTCGATCATCAGGTTGGCGTCAATCACAGCTCACTCTCCCGTACACCCGTCGAATAGCGTTTGTTCATCGCGTTCAGGGCCACAATCGACACCGTGGTGATCAGCAGGTAGATCGCCGCTACCACCATGTAGACGGTAAAGGGTTCCTGGGTGATGGATTTGGCGGTGTCCGCCTTGTACATCATGTCGTTGAGGCCGATCACCGAGACCAGCGCGGTGGATTTGACCAGCACCAGCCAGTTGTTGGAGAAGCTCGGCAGGGCGAAGCGCACCATCTGCGGCGCGGTGATGCGAAAGAACACCCGCAGCGGCGACATGCCATAGGCTGCGCCGGCTTCCATCTGCCCCTTGGGCACCGACATGATGGCGCCGCGGAAGGTTTCGGTCATGTAGGCGCCGAAGATGAAGCCGATGGTGAGCACGCCGGCGATCATCGGGTTGATTTCCGGTGCACCCAGGCCGAAGCGTTCGGCGACATCGTTGATCATCATCTGGCCGCCGAAAAACAACAGGAACATCCAGACCAGGTCGGGCACGCCGCGCACCACCGTGGAATAGAGTTCGGCCGACCAGACCAGGGCGCGGGAATGCGCCATCTTGAACATGGCGCCGATCAGTCCGAGGACCACCGACACCACCAGCGAAGCCGCCGCGACTTCCAGCGTCAGTGCCGCGCCTTCCAGAATGCTGGGAAGATAACCCTGCAAAAACATGCTGTTCTCCTGGAGTGGCCGCGCCGGCATGGCGTCCCGGCACGGCCATTCCTATCAGTTGCCGTAGATGTCGAAGGAGAAGTACTTCTTCTGGATCTTGTCGTAGCTGCCGTCGGCGCGGATCTGCTTCAACGCCTTGTTGATGCGCTCGAGCAGGGCGGCGTCGGTCTTGCGCACGGCGATGCCGGCACCCTCGCCGAAGTATTTGGCTTCGTTGTAGGCCTGGCCGACGAAGGCGAAGCCCTTGCCGTTCGGCGTCTTCAGGAAATCGGTGTCGCCCACGGCGGCATCGACGAAGCTGGCGTCGACGCGGCCGGCCTTCAGGTCGAGGAAGGATTCCGGCGCCTTGCCGTACGGCACCAGCTTGGCGCCCAGCTTGACCCAGTGGTCGCGGGCGTATTTTTCCTGGATCGAGGAGCGCAGCACGCCGATTTTCTTGCCCTTGAACCAGGCATCGTTGACCGTGGTGCCAGCCTTGGCTACCAGGCGGCTCGGCATGTTGTAGTACTTATCGGAGAAGTTGACCGCCTTCTTACGCTCGTCGGTGATGTTCATCGAGGCGATGATGACGTCGAACTTCTTGGCGTTGAGCGCCGGGATGATGCCGTCGAAGTCCTGCGGCACGACGTCACAGGTCACTTTCATCGCCGCGCACAGGGCGCGGGCGATGTCCGGATCGAAGCCGGCCATCTTGCCGTCCGGACCTTGTTGGGAGAACGGCGGGTAGCTGGCATCGGTGGCGAAACGCAGCGTTTCGGCGTGGCTAGCGGCGGTTAGCGCGCACAGCAGCGCGCCCAGCGTCAGCAAGGGCTGTTTCATGGAGTCTCCAGCGGAAAGGGTAGGTGGCTCGAATCGGGCCCATGCCTCGGCACGGGCCGTCCGGGGTTGGCCGAAGCTCAGTGGCCGTACACGTCGAAGGCGAAGTACTTGTCCTGCACCTTCTTGTAGGAACCATCCTTGCGGATCTGCTCGATGGCCGCGTTCAGACGTTCACGCAGCGCGTTGTTACCCTTCTTCACGGCGATGCCGGCGCCCAGGCCGAAATACTTGGTATCGGCATATTCCGGGCCGACAAAGGCGAAGCCCTTGCCGCGCGGGGTTTTCAGGAACTCCTGGTCGCCCACCGCGCCGTCGACGAACACGGCGTCAAGTCGGCCGCTGGTCAGGTCGAGGAACGACTCCGGGGATTTGGTGTAGGCGACGATCTTGGCGCCCGTCTTGCCCCAGTAGTCCTTGGCGAACTTCTCCTGGGTCGAGGCGCGCAGTGCACCGATCTTCTTGCCCTTGAAGCTGTTCTGGTCGACTTTGGTGCCAACCTTGGCGATGATGCGGCTCGGGATGTTGTAGTACTTGTTGGTGAAGTCGACGGCCTTCTTGCGCTCGTCGGTGATCTGCATCGAAGACAGGATGGCGTCGAACTTGTTGGTGTTCAGCGCCGGAATCAGGCCGTCCCAGTCCTGCGGCACGATCTCGCAGGTAGCCTTCAGCGCCGAGCACAGCGCATGGGCCATGTCGATATCGAAGCCTTGCGGTTTGCCGTCCGCGCCCTGCTTGGAGAATGGGGGGTAGTTCAGGTCAACGCCAAAACGGATGGTCTCTGCCTGGGCAGCGGACGCGAACAGCGGGGCGGCCAGCGCCACAGCCATCAAAACCTTTTTCATCGAATGCCTCTCTATTTCTCAGAACGTGAACCGGGTGCCAGAACGGTCTTCTGACGCGGTCCCGCATAATGTCGTGCCGAAGTGGTGAACCAGGCCGGGGTATGGCCGGCTTACCCGCCGGTTTTCTCGTCGGCCGGTGATGCCCCGGCCCTTGTATGAGCCCATGGTGGCACGAACATTTGTGGTCGAACAATCCACTCGCCTTGGCGGGGCGGGGTGGAGAAAATGAAGCCGCGCATTCTACCGGGTTTTTGGCTTGCTGAAAAATATCAACAAAAACAGATGGTTATGTATTTTTAAAACCGCGCTCGCAAGAAAATTCCACAAAAGTCTTTTTATAATTGGCTGTCGCATTGCTATAAGCCTATGAGTGGTGGAAAAAGCAATCTCTCACCCCCGCCCATACACGAGTGCTGCTGTGCAACCAAGGAAGATGTAAGAGCGTGTCGCTTTATAGAAATCTTGTGCTGATCGACCTCTCTACAATCCCTGCTCAGCAGAGCCCTTACCCCTGCGCAAACAACACAGAGAAAACCAATGTCCCTCAGCAACATGACAGAACACGCCAGCCTGATTGACGACATTCAGGCGGAGGCTGACAGCAAGCTGTCCAGTGATGAGCAACAAAAACTGGCTCCTTTCTTTCCGGTCTATTTCGAAGAAGCAGAGTACGACGACCTGCGCCGGTATTCGTCGCTGGATTTGTTCGGCGCGGCGATCGCCCATTACGATTTCGCGCAGCAGCGCAAACCCGGCGCCCACAAGGCGCGCATCTACAACCCGGATTTCGAGCGTGACGGCTGGCAGAGCACGCATACCGTGATCGAAGTGGTCGGCGACGACATGCCGTTCCTGATCGACTCGCTGGCGATGCTGCTGTCGCGCTACAACCTCAACCTGCACCTCCTGATCCACCCGGTGGTGGCGGTGGCACGCGATGCCAAGGGGCAGCTGGTGGAACTCAAGCGCACCCAGGGCCGCGACCTGCCGCTGGAATCGTGGATTCACGTCGAGATCGACCGCGTGTCCGACGCCGCCACGCTCAAGCGACTCGAAAGCGATCTGAACCGCGTCATTTCCGATATCCGCCTGGTGGTCAACGACGAGCCCAAGATGCGCGCGGCGCTCTCCGAGATCGCTGACGATCTGGCCAAGGTGAAGGGCGCTCGTGGCGACGAAGCCCGCGAGGCCATCGACTTCCTGCACTGGATGGGCGACAACCATTTCCTGCTGATGGGCTACTGCGATTACGACCTCGTCAAGCGCGATGGCAAGGACAGCCTGAAGATCATCAAGGAAAGCGGTCTTGGCATCCTGAAGGAGCAGGGCGACAAGGAGTATTCCGCCAGCTTCGAACAGCTGCCGCAGGAACTGCGTGAGCTGGCCCACCTGCCGCAACTGATCATTCTGAACAAGTCGCAGACCCGTTCGATCATCCACCGCCCGGCCTACATCGACTTCGTCGGCATCAAGCGCTTCAACAGCAAGGGCGAAGTGATCGGCGAGCGCCGCTTCCTCGGCCTGTACACCGCCCACGCCTACCAGGTCTCGCTGAAGAACATCCCGATCGTGCGCCGCAAGGCCGAGTACGTGGTCAACTACTGCGACTACGTCGACAACAGCTACAAGGCCAAGACCCTGGGCTTCGTGCTGGAAAACTACCCGCGCGACGAGCTGTTCGAGATTCCCGCCGAGACGCTGGCCCCGATCATCGAAGGCATCGTCAACCTGCAGGAGCGCCCGCGCGTGCGCCTGTTCGTGCGCACCGACCGCTACCATCGCTACGTCAGCTGCCTGGTGTACGTGCCGCGCGACAGCTTCAATACCGAAGTGCGCCTGAAGATCGAGAAGGTGCTGCTGAACGCCTTCAACGGCACCGCGGCCGAGTTCAGCGTGCAGATCGGCGACGGCACACTGGCGCTGGTGCATTACACCATCCGCACCCATGCCGCCGGCCTGCCGGCATTCCACGAGTCGGACATCGAGGCGGAAATTGCCCGCGTGGTGCGCGGCTGGCAAGAAGAACTGCACCAGTTGCTGGTCGAAGCGCACGGTGAAGAGCAGGGCAATAGCCTGTTCCACCGCTACAAGGGCGCCTTCCCGGTGGCTTACCGTGAAGAGTTCGCCGCCCGCAACGCCGTGCTCGACATCCAGCTGATGCAATCGCTGGGTGGCGAAAAGCGTCTCGGCATGAAGCTGTATCGACCGCTGCATCGCGGCACCAATGCCTTCAACCTGAAACTGTTCAGCGCCGGCGAGCCGCTCGGCCTGTCCGCCAGCCTGCCGATCCTCGAGAACATGGGCGTGCGCGTCCGCGACGAGCACCCCTACCGCGTGCAGAGGTCCGACGGTGCCGAGGTGTGGATCAGCGATTTCGGCCTCGACGTTGGCAGCGCCTACGAGCAGATGGCGACGGATGACGTGCAGCACGATTTCCAGGAACTGCTGTCGCAAGTCTTCGCCAAGCGTTGCGAAAACGACGGCTTCAACCGCCTGGCGCTGGTGGCCGGCCTCGACTGGCGCGAAATCTCGCTGGTGCGCGCCCTGGCCAAGTACCTGCGTCAGGGCGGCCTGACCTTCAGCCAGGCCTATATCGAGCAGTGCGTGGCCAACTACCCGGCCATCACCCGTAACCTGGTGAGCCTGTTCCAGGCCCGTCTGGACCCGGTCAACGCCGACGACGCCCAGGCTGAAACACTGCAGGCCGAGCTCAAGAACCTGCTCGACAAGGTGGCCAACCTCGACGAGGACCGCATCCTCAACGGCTTCCTGTCGGTGATCCTGGCGGTACGCCGCACCAACTTCTGGCAGAAGGCCGAGGACGGCCAGTTCAAGTCCTATATCTCGTTCAAGCTGGAGTCGAACGCCATCCCGTTCCTGCCGCAGCCGCGCCCGATGTTCGAGATCTGGGTGTACAGCCCGCGTGTCGAAGGCGTGCATCTGCGCGGCTCGAAGGTAGCGCGCGGCGGTCTGCGCTGGTCCGACCGCATGGAAGACTTCCGCACCGAAGTGCTGGGCCTGGTCAAGGCGCAGATGGTGAAGAACTCGGTGATCGTGCCGATGGGCTCCAAGGGAGGTTTCGTCTGCAAGCAGCTGCCGCCGGCGAGCGACCGCGAAGCCTTCATGGCCGAAGGCATCGCCTGCTACAAGACCTTCATCTCGGCGCTGCTCGACGTCACCGACAATCTGGTCACCGGCCAGATCGTGCCGCCGAAGGAGGTGCGCCGTCTGGATCCGGACGATCCGTATCTGGTGGTGGCCGCCGACAAGGGCACCGCGACCTTCTCCGACATCGCCAACGGCATTTCGGAACAGTATGGCTTCTGGCTTGGCGATGCCTTCGCCTCGGGCGGCTCGGCCGGCTATGACCACAAGGGCATGGGCATTACCGCACGCGGCGCCTGGGAATCGGTGAAGCGCCACTTCCGCCATCTGGGCGTCAACACCCAGGAGCAGGATTTCACCGTGATCGGTATCGGCGACATGGCCGGCGACGTGTTCGGCAACGGCATGCTGCTGTCCGAGCACATCCAGCTGATCGCTGCGTTCAACCACATGCACATCTTCCTCGACCCGACCCCGAATGCGGCGGTCAGCTTCGCGGAACGTGCGCGCCTGTTCAACCTGCCGCGTTCGAGCTGGGCCGACTACAACCGCGAGTTGATCTCGCAGGGCGGCGGCATCTTCGAGCGTTCGGCCAAGTCCATCCCGCTGTCGCCGGAAGTCAAAGCCTGGCTGGAAACCGACAAGGACAGCATGGCGCCGAACGAGCTGATCCACGAGATCCTCAAGGCCCGCGCCGACATGCTGTACAACGGCGGTATCGGTACCTACGTCAAGGCGTCGACGCAGAGCCACGCCGATGCGCGTGACCGCGCCTGCGACCCGGTGCGCGTCGACGGCCGCGAGCTGCGCGTGAGAGTGGTGGCCGAGGGCGGCAACCTGACGTGCACCCAGCTGGGGCGCGTCGAATTCGCGCTCTCCGGTGGCCGCATCTGCACCGACGCCATCGACAACTCGGCGGGGGTGGACTGCTCCGACCACGAGGTCAACATCAAGATCCTGCTGGGCGCGGTGATGCAGGCCGGGGACATGACGCTCAAGCAGCGCAATGAACTGCTGGCCGAGATGACCGAGGAAGTGGGGCATCTGGTGCTGCGCAACAACTACCTGCAGACCCAGGTGCTGGCGATCAAGCAGCAGGAAGCGGCCTCGATCCTGTCGACCCATGCCCGCATGATCGTCCACATGGAGAAGACCGGCGAACTGAATCGCGAGATCGAATACCTGCCGTCCGAAGCCCAGATCAACGACCGTCGCCTGGCGCGTCAGGGTCTGACCGCGCCGGAAGTGGCGGTGCTGCTGGCCTACAGCAAGATCTCGCTGGATCAGGCAATCCTGGCGACCGACGTGCCGGACGACGTCGATTTCCTGCCGGTGCTGGTGAACTACTTCCCGAAACCGCTGCAGGAGCGTTTCCGCAGCCAGATGGAAAAGCACCATCTGAAGCGCGAGATCATCTCCAACCAGCTGGCCAACCAGATCATCAACCGCATGGGCACGACCTTCGTGTTCCGCCTGCAGGAAGAGTCGCCGTTCTCCGCGGCCGACATCGCCCGTGCCTGGTGGATCGCCAGCCGCGTGTTCAACGCCGAACAGCTGTGGGGCCAGATCGAGGCGCTGGACAACCAGATTCCGGCCGACCAGCAGATGGAACTGATGGTGATCGTGCGTACCCTGATCGAGCGCGTGACGCGCTGGGTGCTGCGCAACAAGCGTCCGTTCAGCTCGGTCAACGCCGTGATCGAACAGTACGGTGCCAAGGTGCAGGCTCTGCTCGCGGCACTGCCGGAGCTGATCAGCGCCACCGATTACCCGACCGTGGCGGCGATGGAAGCTCGTCTGGATATCCCGAACCTGCCGGTCAGCCTGGCGCGCGTGCTGGCGCGTCTGGAGTTTGCCGTGCCGCTGATGGACATCATCGAAATCGGCGAGGGAGAGGAGCTGACCCAGGGTGTGCTGGCCAGCAATTACTATCGCCTGGGCAAGGTGCTGCAGCTGGACTGGATGCGCGAGGCGATCACCCGTCTGCCGCGCGACAATCGTTGGCAGTCGCTGGCGCGTTCGGCGTTGCGCGATGACCTGTATCGCCTGCACCGCAAGGTGGCCAAGCTGGCAATCCAGGAGTGTAAGGAGTCGGAAGACCTGGCCAGCGCCTGGCTGGAAAAGCGTCACCACGATGTCGAGACCTGCCACCAGATGTTTGCCGAATTGCAGGCCTTCCAGGCACTGGACCTGGCGATGTTGTCGGCCGGCATGCGCGAGCTGAACAACCACCTGTTGGCTTGACCCGTTTCCATTCTCCCTTCAGACCGGCCGCAAGGCCGGTTTTTTTATGGCTGCCGTTTAATATCCTCACCGTCCAATGTGCTTAAAAAAATAGACGTTTCGCACGTTATTAAATTTATTGATCGATATTTCCCATTTATTTACAACTAAAACTATAAAATAGTTGGGTTTGTTCAACGATTGTTGTATTTATTTAACGCTTTCACTCTTGTGGTTTTACTTGAAATTAAACATTGTTGATTGGCCGAGCCGTTGTGGGCTATCGTTGCGCTACAGGTTTCAAGCACAAGCTCAAGACCGGTCTGCATGGCAGGCGGGGAGAAAACAGAAGCCGAATGGCCTATAACATGGGCTGCCTGTATGAGAAATGGAATCACGTTCCGCTGGTCGGACATTTAGTTTCAGAGGAGAAACCATGGTGCCTGAAGTCGTTCCCGACAATGAGGTGCTGGTCAGCTTTCGCGGTGTTCAGAAGAGCTACGATGGCGAGAGCCTGATCGTCAAGCATCTGGATCTGGATATCCGCAAAGGGGAGTTCCTGACCCTGCTTGGGCCTTCCGGTTCCGGTAAGACCACTTGCCTGATGATGCTGGCCGGGTTCGAGACCCCGACGCATGGCGAGATCCGCCTCAATGGCGCCTTGCTCAACCACGTTCCGCCGCACAAACGCAATATCGGCATGGTGTTCCAGAACTATGCCCTGTTCCCCCACATGACGGTTGGCGAAAACCTCGCCTATCCGTTGAAGATCCGCAATTTCTCCAAGTCCGATATCGATGCCAAGGTGATGCACGCGCTGTCGATGGTCAAGCTGGAAAAGCTGGCGCATCGCTACCCGGCACAGCTCTCCGGCGGCCAGCAGCAACGCGTGGCCCTGGCGCGCGCGCTGGTGTTCAACCCGCAGCTGGTGCTGATGGACGAGCCCCTGGGTGCGCTCGACAAGCAGCTGCGCGAGCACATGCAGATGGAGATCAAGCACATTCATGACTCGCTGGGCGTGACCGTGGTGTACGTCACCCACGATCAGGGCGAGGCCCTGACCATGAGCGACCGCGTCGCCGTGTTCAAGGACGGCATCATCCAGCAGATCGACAGTGCCTATAACCTGTACGAAGCCCCGGTGAATTCCTTCGTTGCCAGTTTCATCGGCGAGAACAATACGCTGGAGGGCGAGGTGCAGAGCCTGCAGGACGGTCTCTGCCAGGTGAAGCTGGGCGACGGCATCGGTCTGACGGCTAAGGCGGTATGCGCCGACCGTGCCGGGGTACGGACCACCATGTCGATCCGTCCCGAGCGCGTGCGTCTGAACGGCGCCTCGGAGCAGTGCGCCAACCGCTTCCAGGGCAAGCTGCAGGAGTTCATCTACTTCGGCGATCACGTGCGCTTGCGCATGGACGTGGCGGGCAACCCATCCTTCATCGTCAAGGTGCCGGTGAGCGAGCTTGACGGCTCCTGGTCGGTCGGCGACTCCATCGCGCTGGGCTGGAATCCGGAAGATATCCGGGCGCTGGACCCCCTCAATCCGTAGTTTTTCACACACACACAAGACAGATCGACGCCACAGGTACGTCGCAATGAGCCCGGGGAACACGGGTTTTGCCTATCACTAAACTGAACTGGGTTTCAGAGGAGAAGCTGGATGAAAAACGTTACCAAGAAAATCATCGTTACCGCTGTGCTGGGCGGGGTTTCGCTGTCGGCTCTGGCTGCCGAAAGCCTGACCGTCATTTCTTTCGGCGGGGCGAACAAGGAGGCCCAGGCCGCCGCTTACTACCAGCCGTACGAGAAGGCGACCGGCACCAAGATCACCGCGGGGGACTACAACGGTGAAATGGCCAAGGTGAAGGCCATGGTGGAAGTGGGCCGTCCGACCTGGGACGTGCTCGAAGTGGAATCGCCGGAGCTGCTGCGCGGCTGCGAAGAGGGCATCTTCGAGAAGATCAACTGGGCCCAGGTGGGCAACAAGGCCGACTTCGTCAAGCCGGCGGTTTCCGAGTGCGGCGTGGGCATCTTCGTGTGGTCGACCGCCCTGGCCTACAACGCCGACAAGCTGAAGGCGGCGCCGACCTCCTGGAAGGATTTCTGGGATGTGAAGAAATTCCCGGGCAAGCGCGGCCTGCGCAAGGGCGCCAAGTACACGCTGGAATTCGCCCTGCTGGCCGACGGCGTGCCGGCCTCCGATGTCTACAAGGTACTGGGCACCAAGGCCGGCGTGGACCGCGCCTTCAAGAAGCTCGACCAGCTGAAGCCGAACATCCAGTGGTGGGAAGCCGGCGCCCAGCCGCCGCAATTCCTGGCCTCCGGCGACGTGGTGATGAGCTCGGCCTATAACGGCCGCATCGACGCCGCGCAGAAAGAAGGCAAGAACCTGAAAGTGGTGTGGAACGGCAGCATCTACGACGTCGATTCCTGGGCGATTCCGAAGGGCGCCAAGGTGAAGGAGGCGATGAAGTTCATCAACTTTGCCAGCAAGCCGGAAAACCAGAAGAACTACTCGGCGCACATCGCCTACGGTCCGACCAACCTGAAGACGGTGAAGCAGATGGACGCCAAGCTGGTGGCCAACCTGCCGACCGCTCCGGCCAACCTGAAAGGGGCGCTGGCGCTGGACGTACCGTTCTGGGTTGAGCATGGCGAAGACCTGGAAGAGCGTTTCAACGCCTGGGCTGCACGCTGACCTTGAGGCCGGCCTGGCGTGAGCCGGACCGGTATGTAACTGCGGTTCCCGCCGCGACAGGGCGGCGGGGCCCCTCTCTCAGGTTGATGACATGTCGGAAAGTCTTATCATGAATGCGCCATTGACGGCCGCCGACGGCGAGCCGCTCAAGAAGAAACTGGCGCGCGAGCAACGCCTCAAGCAATTCAAGGCGATCGCCCTGGTCGCCCCGCTGGGGTTGTTCCTGTTGCTGACCTTTCTGGTCCCGATCACGTCGCTGCTGTTCCGCAGCGTCGATAACCCGGAAGTCGTGACCGCGCTTCCCCATACCAGCCAACTGATCCGCGCCTGGGATCAGCGCGGCCTGCCGTCGGACGCGGTGTACTCCGCACTGGCAGAGGACCTGGCCCGCGCCAAGACAGACGGCACGCTGGCGGATGCGAGCAAGCGCCTCAATATGGAAATCAGCGGCTACCGCTCGCTGTTGATGCGTACCGCGCGCAAGATGCCGCTGCACGTGGCGCCGGGCGAGTCGGTGCGTGACCACTTCATCCAGATCGACGAACGCTGGGGCGATCCCGACCACTGGCACGCCATTGCCCGCAACGCCAAATCGTGGAGCCCGTATTACCTGTATCGCTCGCTCGACCTGCGCGAGAACAAGAGCGGGGTGCCGGAGCTGACGCCGGTCAACGAGCGTGCCTACCTCAGTATCTTCGGCCGCACCATGTGGATGAGCCTGTGGGTGACGGTGTTCTGCATGCTGCTGGGCTACCCGGTGGCGTACTGGCTCGCCAACCTGCCCAAGCGTCAGAGCAACCTGTTGATGATCCTGGTGCTGCTGCCGTTCTGGACCTCGGTGCTGGTGCGGGTGGCGGCGTGGATCGTGCTGTTGCAGTCCGAAGGGCTGATCAACAGCGGCCTGATGGCTCTGGGCATCATCGACCATCCATTGCAGCTGGCGTTCAACCGCACCGGCGTTTACATCGCGATGGTGCACATTCTGCTGCCGTTCGTGATCCTGCCCAGCTACAGCGTGATGAAGAGCATTCCCCCTTCGTACGTCAAGGCGGCCATTTCGCTGGGCGACCATCCGTTCGCGGCGTTCTGGAAGATTTATTTCCCGCAGACGCTGCCGGGGGTGGCGGCCGGGGCCTTGCTGGTGTTCATCATGTGCCTGGGCTACTACATTACGCCGGCCTTGCTGGGCAGCCCGGAAGACCAGATGGTGAGCTACTACGTCGCCTTCTATACCAACGTCACCATCAACTGGGGCATGGCCGCCGCATTGGGTAGCCTGCTGCTGGTCGCCACCTTGGCGCTGTACGCGGTGTACAGCAAGCTGGTGGGGACCGACCGTCTGAGTCTGGGGTAAATCATGCTGCCTAATTACGCCTCTCCCGTCGAGAAGCTCTGGTACTGGACGTTCCGCCTCGTGTGCGTGCTGGTGCTGGTGTTCCTGATGTCGCCGCTGTTGGCGATCATCCCGCTGTCGTTCTCGGCCGACAGCTTCCTGGTCTACCCGATCAAGTCGTTCTCGTGGCGCTGGTACGGCGAGTTCTTCGGCAACGGCGAATGGATGCACTCGCTGAAGAACAGCTTCATCGTGGCGCCGGCCGCCACGCTGCTGGCGACGGTGCTGGGGACGCTGGCGGCGGTCGGCCTGACCAGCTCGAACTTCCCCGGCAAGTCGCTGCTGATGACGGTGCTGATTTCGCCGATGGTGGTGCCGGTGGTGATCGTCGGTGTCGGTGCCTACCTGTTCTTCTCGCCGCTGGGCCTGACCAACAATTACCTCGGCCTGATCCTGGTGCACGCCGCGCTGGGGGTGCCGTTTGTGGTGATCACGGTGTCGGCGACGCTGAGCGGTTTCAATACCAGCCTGATCAAGGCCAGTGCCAGCCTGGGGGCGAATCCGCTGCTCACCTTCCGCAAGGTGGTGCTGCCGCTGATCGCGCCGGGCGTGGTGTCGGGGGCGCTGTTCGCCTTCACCACTTCGTTCGACGAGGTGGTAGTGACGCTGTTCCTGGCCGGTCCGGAGCAGGTGACGTTGCCGCGCCAGATGTTCAGCGGCATCAAGGAGAACATCAGCCCGGCGATCGCGGCAGCGGCGGCGGTGTTGATCCTGTTCTCCACCACCTTGCTGCTGACGCTGGAATGGCTGCGCGGCCGCTCGGAGCGCATCCGCACCGCCAAGGCCTGAGGCGCTTGCCGTAGGATGTACAAAAGCCCGGTTCGACCGGGCTTTTTTGCGTCCAGGCAGGACCTGGAGCTTGTGACAGAAATCGTCGCGAGCCTCTCCTGGCTGGTTCGAGAAGCGCAGCCGTACATATTATATGGCGCGTATCACAGGGCCGGCATGGGGGGGCGTAGCCGATTTATTGACAAGCTCTCAGTGTCGGCCGCTGCTGCCGAAGCCGTTCTCGCCGCGGTGCGAGGCGTCGAAGTCGTCGACGATGTTGAAGCCGACCTGGACCACCGGCACGATCACCATCTGCGCGATGCGCTCCAGCGGTTCGAGTGCAAAGTTGCTGTGCCCGCGGTTCCAAACCGAGACGAACAGCTGGCCCTGGTAGTCGGAGTCGATCAGGCCGACCAGGTTGCCCAGCACGATGCCGTGCTTGTGACCCAGGCCGGAGCGCGGCAGGATCATCGCGGCGAGGCCGGGGTCGGCAAGGTGGATGGCCATGCCGGTGGGGATGAGCTGGGTCTCGCCCGGCTTGATTTCCATCGGGCTGTCGATGGCGGCGCGCAGGTCGAGCCCGGCCGAGCCGGCGGTGGCGTAATTAGGCAGGTTGTCGTGCAGGCGCGGGTCGAGAATCTTGACGTCGATGACGGGTTTCATGCGGAGTCCTTGAATAATCGTGAAAGGTTGGCCGAAGCCGGGCTTCGGCCAACCTCTGAGTGGATCGGGCGGTTTAGCGCTGGGGTAGCAGTGTCGCCAGATGCGCGACGATGGCGTGGGCCACCTGCTCTTTGGGCAGGTCCGGCAGCGGGTGGGCGCCGGTGTCGTCGAGCAGCACCACTTCGTTGTGGTCGGCGCCCATGGCCAGTTGTGCCAGGTTGGCGACCAGCAGCGGCACCTTCTTGCGCCGGCGCTTGGTTTCGGCGAATTCCAGCAGGTTCTGGCTTTCCGCGGCGAAGCCGACGCAGAACGGCGCCGCCGGCAGGCCGGCCACGGTGGCGAGGATATCCGGGTTTTCTTCCAGTTCGATGACCGGTACGGCATCGCCCTTCTTCAGCTTGTGCTCCGACCGGTTCTTGACGCGGTAGTCGGCTACCGCCGCCACGGCGATGAAGACGTCGCTGCGGCCGACTTCCTGCAACACCGCCTGGTGCATCTCGGCGGCGCTGACCACATCGAGGCGGCGTACGCCGACCGGGCAGGGCAGGCCGGTCGGGCCGGAGACCAGCGTCACCTCGGCGCCGGCGTCGCGGCAGGCGCGTGCCAGGGCGTAGCCCATCTTGCCGGAGCTGACGTTGGTGATGCCGCGCACCGCGTCGATTGGCTCGAAGGTCGGGCCGGCGGTGAGCAGCACCTGCTTGCCGGCGAGGCGTTTCTCGACGAAGAAGCCTGCCACGCGTTCGGCGATTTCCTCCGGTTCCAGCATGCGGCCAAGGCCGACTTCGCCACAGGCCTGCTCGCCCGCGGCCGGGCCGAACACCGTCACGCCGTCGGCGACGAGCTGGGCGACGTTGCGCTGGTTGGGTGGGTTGTCCCACATCTGCTTGTTCATCGCCGGGGCGACGATCAGCGGGCAGGTGCGTGCCGCGGCCAGCGTCGAAATCAGCTCGTCGCAGGCGCCGTGCGCCAGCTTGAACAGGCAATCGGCGCTGGCTGGGGCGATCAGGAACACGTCGGCGCGGCGCGACAGCTCGATGTGCGCCATGGCGTTATCCGGGCGCGGATCCCACTGGCTGGTGTAGACCGCATGGCCGGACAGGGCCTGGAAGGTGGTCGGCGTGACAAAGCGGGTGGCGGCGTCGGTCATCACCACGTCGACGCGGTGTCCGGCCTTGACCAGGAGACGGGTCAGCTCGGCCGCCTTGTAGGCGGCGATGCCGCCGGTGACGCCCAGCAGTATCCGTTTGGCAGACATGGAAAGCCTTTGTGCAAGCTGAAAAGGTAAAAGTTTACCGGAAATTGCCGGCCTCGGTGGCGGCTCCGCTGTCGCCGCCGCGCTGGCTATGATTTTGGCATGAGGTTGGGTTTAATGGCGAAAACAAGCTATAGCACAATGAGGAGCCGATCATGTCGATCTGCGACTGGCCTGCCGCGGAGCGGCCCCGGGAAAAGCTGCTGGCACAGGGGGCGGGGCGTCTTTCCGACGCCGAATTGCTGGCTATTTTTCTGCGCACCGGTATCAAGGGGTTGTCGGCCGTCGACATGGCACGCCGGTTGATGACCGAATTCGGTTCGCTGTCGCGGCTCTTGTCGGCCAACCTGGCCGAGTTCGAGCGCCAGCCCGGCCTCGGCGTGGCCAAGTACACCCAGCTGATGGCGACCAAGGAACTGGTGCGACGGGCGCTGGCCGAAGAGATGAAGCTGGCCGATGCGCTGTCGAGCCCGCAGGCGGTGCGCGACTTTCTGCGGCTGAGCATCGGCCTGCGCGACGTCGAAGTGTTCGTGGTGATCTTCCTGACGGCACAAAACCGCGTTCTGGCGGTCGAAGAAGTATTTAGCGGCACCTTGAGCGAGACCCGGGTCTATCCGCGCGAGGTGGTGCGGCGGGCGCTGGCGCACAACGCGGCCGGCGTCATCGTGGCGCACAACCACCCTTCCGGCGTTGCCGAGCCGTCGTCGGCAGACCGGGCGCTGACCGATACCCTCAAGGCCGCGCTGCAACTGGTGGATGTCCGCTTGCTGGACCATTTCGTGATCACGGGAAGCCATGCCGAGTCGTTTGCCGAGCGTGGCTGGCTGTAGGGCGTATCTGCTGCTGCGGGGCTGCCGGCGTCGCGCAAAGAGCCCATCCTCATGCCGGTGACAGGTGATGCCCGGCCGTCGACAGTGCGGCCCGGCGCGAGTCGCCTCATTCAAATGTAACTGTCGAGCTTGGTTCTACATTCTTCGCATCACGAGGAGGTCGTCATGAACATCCTGCGCTTGCTGAATGAATCAGAGTACATCCAGGTGAACAACCAGTTCATCAAGCCCGACTACCAATACGCCTCGGAAGAGTTCGCCGACGACGAGGATATCGCGCTGGCGGCGAAGCTGGACGGTCAGGAGCTGATCCTGACCGTGGCTGAATTGGAAGAGGCGACCCCGCTGGCCGACGGTGGTTTCTGGCTGGAAGGGGTGGGCTACCTGCGCTTCCTGTCCCGTGAAAGCCTGCACTGAGTCCTCTCTCCCCGCCGCTCATGGGGGCGGCGGCGATCTTCGTACCGTGGCCGGCTCATGGTGAGCCGGGCACAGGCTGTGTCCCGGCGCCTTCTCCTCTGCGCTATCGTCAAACGTGAGCCCCCGGCGGTGTGGCCGGGGGCTCCTTGGGGAGAACCATGCCAAAGATCGTGGTGATCGGCAGCATCAATATGGACCTGGTCGTGCTGTGTCCTCGTTTTCCGGCGCCGGGCGAAACGCTCCTCGGCGAGCGTTTCTTCACCTGCCATGGCGGCAAGGGGGCCAACCAGGCGGTCGCCGCGCGCCGCCTCGGCGCCGAGGTCAGCTTCATCGGGCGTGTCGGCGACGACGGTTTCGGCCGTGAACTGGTGGCCGGGCTGCAGCAGGAGGGGGTGGACACGCGTCACGTGGCGGTGACGCCCGGTGTCGCCAGCGGCGTCGCCACCATCACCGTCAGCGGCGGGGAGAACGCCATCGTCGTCGTGCCCGGTGCCAACCATGCGCTGAGTCCGGACGATGTGCGCCAGGCCGAAGCCGAGATCGCTTCGGCCGACGTGCTGCTGACGCAACTGGAAATTCCTCTGGACGCCGTGGAAGAAGTTGCCTGCCTTGCCGAGCGGCATGGCGTGCCGCTGATCCTCAACCCGGCGCCGGCGCAGGCCCTGTCGGCCGAACTGCTGGCGAAGGTTGCCTACCTTACGCCCAATCAGCACGAACTGGCGCAGCTGCTCGGTGCGGAGGCCGCCGGGCTCGAGCGCCTGCCGGCACGGCTGGCAGGCAAGGTGGTGCTGACGCGAGGCGGGGAGGGGGCCGATTATATCGATGCGGCGGGTGTGCTTCACCACCAGCCCGGGCGCGCCGTGCCGGTCATCGACAGCACCGGGGCCGGCGATACCTTCAACGCCGCGCTGGCGGTGTTTCTACCCTTGGGCATGGCGGCGGCGCTGGAGCGCGCCGTCGCGGCAGGGGCGCTGGCGGTGACGCAGCCGGGGGCGCGGGCCGGCATGCCGACGGTCGCACAGCTGGAGGCGTTCCTCGCCGGGGCCGGTCAACGGTGAAAAAAGTGTGAAACTTGCCGCTGGGGGGCGCGCGGCTCTTGCCGCCCCGGCCGGCTGTTTCCACAATGCTTCCATCCCGACCCTGGGGCGCCTCGCCCCGCCCACACGACTCATGAAGCTCGGCATCACCTCCAAACTGTTTTTTGCCATCCTGTTTTGTTGCGTGGTGGTCGCGATCGCCATCGGTGCCGCCAGCCGCCTGAGCTTCAAGCAGGGGTTTCTCGATTACGTCAGCCAGCGCGACGCCCAGCGCCTGGAAACGCTAAAGACCAGTCTGGTCGACGCCTACCGTGAAGAGGGCAGCTGGACCTTTCTGGTTGGCAACGAGCGGCTGTGGCGCCGGCTGGTGCGCACCGAGGTTCATCCCGAGGGGCCACGCGGCCGGCACGAACCGCTGCCGCACCCCGGCTTTCGCCTGCCCCTGCCGCCGCTGACGCTGCTGGATAGCGGCGGGCGCGTGGTGATCGGGGCACCCAGCTGGCCTCCCGATGCCACCCGCACCGCCCTGCAGCTGGACGGCCGCACCATCGGCTGGCTGGTGAGCGTGCCGGTCAGCCGCCTGACCAACGCCGCCGACCTGCGCTTCCAGGAAGGGCAGCTCAAGGCCGGCTGGTTGTTCGCGCTGCTGGGGGTGGTGCTGGCCGCCGTGGTGGCGATGCTGCTGGCGCGCGTCATGCTGGTGCCGGTGAAGCGCCTGGCGGCGGCGTTGCACCAGTTGGCGACCGGCGACTACAGCACGCGGGTTGTGGCCAGCTCGCGCGACGAGCTAGGCCAGCTGGCGGGAGATTTCAACCGCCTGGCGCGGGTGCTGGAAAACAACGAGCAGATGCGCCGCCACTTCATGGCGGATATCTCGCACGAGTTGCGTACCCCGCTGGCGGTGCTGCGCGGGGAGCTGGAGGCGATGGAGGACGGCGTGCGCACGCCGACGCCGGAGGCGCTCAAGTCGCTGCAGGCCGAGGTCTCCACCTTGAGCAAGCTGGTGGATGACCTGTACGAGCTGTCGCTGGCCGATGTCGGGGCGCTGAGCTACCACATGGAGGTGTTCGATCCGGCGGACGTCCTGCAGCAGGCGCTGAACGCCTTCGGCGAGCGCCTGCAGGGCCGCTCCATCCTCCTCGAGACACGCCTCCCGCCAGGGGGCGGCTGGACTATCGAGGCCGACCCGCAGCGCCTGCTGCAGCTGTTCAACAACCTGCTGGAAAACGTGGTGCGCTATACCGATCCCGGCGGGCGGCTGCGGGTGAGCGTCAACCGAGATGGCGAGTGCCTGCGCATCGATTTCCAGGATTCGGAACCGGCGGTGCCGGCCGAGGCCTTGCCACGGCTGTTCGAGCGGCTGTACCGGGTGGAGGGCTCGCGCAACCGCGCCAGCGGCGGCGCTGGCCTCGGCCTGGCACTGTGCCGCAGCATCGTCGAGGCGCATGGCGGCACGATCGAGGCCCGCCCGTCGCCACTGGGCGGGCTGTGGATTTCCCTGACTTTCCCCTTACGGATGCGTTGAGAGCATGAACCCGTCTCCCAAGTCAGCCTACGTCCTCGTGGTCGAGGACGAACCCAAACTGTCGCGCCTGCTGGCGGATTACCTCGTGGCAGCCGGTTTCGAGACCGCCTGTCTGGCGGACGGCCTGGCCGTGGTGCCCGAGGTGCGGCGCCGTCTGCCGGACCTTATCCTGCTCGACCTGATGCTGCCCGGCCGCGACGGCCTCGACATCTGCCGCGAGTTGCGCGCCTTCAGCGACGTGCCGATCGTCATGGTCACCGCCCGGGTCGAGGAGATCGATCGTCTGCTCGGCCTGGAGCTGGGCGCCGACGACTACATCTGCAAGCCCTACAGCCCGCGCGAAGTGGTGGCGCGGGTCAAGGCCATCCTGCGCCGCAGCCAGCGCCATGGCGCGCTGCCGGCCGATGCCGGGCTGACGATCGACGAGGAGGGCTACCAGGCCTCGTGGCAGGGGCGACGGCTGGAGCTGACCCCGGCCGAATTCCGCCTGCTGCGCACGCTGGCCTCCATGCCGGGGCGGGTGTTCTCGCGCGACCAGCTGCTGGATCACCTCTACGCTGATCATCGCGTGGTGACCGACCGCACCGTCGACAGCCACATCAAGAACCTGCGCCGCAAGCTGGAGCAGGCGGCACCGCAGCAGGAGCTGATCCGCTCGGTGTACGGCGTCGGCTACAAGCTGGAATTGTGAACACGCCCTAAGAACCTGTTCACGATCTTGCTGCGCATCCCTGATCGGGGCTCATGTGCTGCTCGAAATCCTCATGTACTCCAGTACATTCCGGTTCCTGCGCTGCTCTTCACCCCGCTGAGGGCTGCTCGCGACAGATCGTGAACAGGTTCTAACACTTGCTTCACCGTTTCTCCACGCTTTCTCTCCAGTTCCCTGACATTTCCGGCTTACGCTTTCTTCATCGGATGGTGGCGAGGCCATCTATATTCACAGGGAGATTGCAATGAAACGGAAAGTCGTACTGACACTGATTCTGGCCGTGGTGAGCGCTTCGGCATTGGCCGCGGCCAATGGCGTCGCCCCCAAAGAGGGGCCGATGGACGGGCCGGCGGCGCGCTTCGCGCAAGCCGACAAGAACGGCGACGGCCAGCTCAGCCGTGACGAGGTGCAGGCGGCGTGGCCCCGTCTGGCGGCCGATTTCGACAAGGCCGATACCAATCACGATGGCCAGCTGAGCCGGGACGAGCTACATCGCTTCATGCACGAACGCTTCGCGCAGCGGCACCACGGCCGCCGCCATTTCCAGCAGTGTTTCGCTCTGGCCGACAAGAACGGTGACGGCCAGCTGAGCCTGGAAGAGGCCCGGGTCGGCATGCCGAGGTTGGCCGAAGACTTTGCCAAGCTGGATCTCAACCACGATGGCCAGCTCAGCCGCGACGAACTGCGCCAGGCGATGCGCGAGCATTTCCGGCAGGGCCCGGGGCGCGATCACGAGCATGCGCCCTTCTTCGCCAAGCTAGATAGCAACGGCGACGGCAAGCTGAGCCTGGACGAGGTCAAGGCGGCGTTCGAACGCGCCGACACCAACAAGGACGGTTTCCTGAGCAAGGACGAGTTGCGTGCCGCCGCTGGACCGCGTCCGGAGGACTGCGGCCGCTGAGCGTGGTTTGCGCCCGGCGCGGCAGCGGCCGTGCCGTGTCCTGTCGGTCCTGGCGTGGCCGCTGGGGAAAAGGAGTTCACCATGTCGAATGTTGTCCCGTATCGGGTCGGCGCCGTGGCGACGCTGTTGGCATTGAGCCTGACCGGCTGCGTGGTGGCGCCTGCGCGCCCCTACAGCATGCCCCGTAGCGCACCCGAGGCGGTCGCGCCGCCGCCAAGGGAGGTGGTGTTCTATCCGCGTGCTGGCCAGAGCGAAGGGCAGCAGGATCGCGACCGCTACGAATGCCACCAGTGGGCCGTGCGGCAGAGCGGCTTCGATCCGAGCCTGCCGCAGGCGGTGGGTTCCCCTTCGGTACGGGTGGTGCCGGCCGGGGCTCCCGGCCAGGATACCGCGGCGCTGGCGGTGACCGGCGCCTTGGTGGGCGCCGCGGTGGCCAGACCGCATAGGGGCGCCGAGGGCGCGCTGGTGGGGGCAACGATCGGCGCCGTGGCCGGCGCGATGTCCGACACCGCACGGGCGGAACAGGCGCAGCGCATGGAACAGGCCTACGCCGCCCAGGAGCAACGCCAGCAGGCCATGCTGGAGCAACAGGCCGATGCCTATCGGCGTGCCATCTCGGCCTGCCTGGAAGCGCGTGGCTATACCGTGCGCTAGGACAACGCCCGACTGATCGCGGAGTCGCCATCATGAAATTCGTCCATCTCGCCCCCGTCCCGGCCTCCCTTCTGCTTGGCCTGCTGCTGGCCGTCCCGCCCGCGCTGGCCGCTCCTTTGCAGTGGGAAGGCGCGGTGGTGACGGTGGCCCGCCCGGCATTTCCGGCACGGGGAGCCTTCGTCGGTTCGCTGCCGGGCGGCGGGCATGCCGTCGTGCACGGCGGGGTGCGCTATCACTATTACGACGGTTTCTGGTACCGCCCGCGCGGGCGCGGCTACGTGGTCGTGTCGCCGCCGCGCGGCGTGTGGGTGCCGGTGCTGCCGCTGCTCTACACCACGCTGCTGATCGGTGGCGTCACCTACTACCTCGCCAACGACGTGTACTACGTGCAGCGCAGCGATGGCTACGTCGTGGTGGACCCGCCGCTCGGGCAGGGCTCGCCCGGCTCGTCGTCCGCACGCGATAGCACCGATCTGTTCATCTATCCGAATCGCGGCCAGGACGAACAGCAGCAGGCGCGAGACCGCTACGAATGCCACCGCTGGGCGCGTGGCCAGACCGGCTACGACCCGACCTTGCCCGAGGGCGGTGTCGCTGCGCGCGACGCGTTCGCGCTGCGTGATCAATACCGGCGGGCCATGGGGGCTTGCCTGGAAGGCCGCCACTACACCGTGCGCTGACCTAAGCGGGGCGTCCCGAGCGCAGAGTGGGCAGGGATTGATGTGGCTCAAGAAAGAGGGAAGCGGATTGTTGCTACAGTAGCGGCCATGCATGATTTGGGCATGACCACGGAGGGGCAAGTGAAGAAAATCACGCTAGGAGTGATCGGCGCCGGTGAAACCGGTACGCCGTTGTTGCAGCAGTTGCTGAGCGCGCCCTTTGTCGAAGTGGTGGGCGTGGCCGACCTCAATCTGGAGCTGCCCGGCATCGATCTGGCGCGCCAGCACGGGGTGCCGGTTACTCGCAATTTCATCGAGATCGCCGAGCAGGGCAACCGCGTCGACATCATCATCGACATGACCGGCTCGCGCAAAGTCCGCGACGACCTGCGGCGCTTCATGCAGTTTTCCGGCAACCAGCACACGGTCATCGTGCACGAACGGGTCGCCTTGCTGATGCTGTCGCTGTGCGCCGGAAAGTATGTGGAGACCCGCCACGGCGAGCAGGCTTACTGAGCACGCCGATACCAGCATTACAGAAACGAGAGCTTGACCGGGAGATCGGACGATCCCCGGTCTTTTTTTACGCCGGTGCCCCCGAGCGTGGGGCGCTGCCGTGCGTGGATGCCTGGCCACACGCACCTCTCCTTGCTACCGGCGTAGCCCTTGGAGGCATCATCCCTGGCAGGCCGGGGCGGGCGGGACGAAGCCTGCCGGCAAAGACCACACCGTGATGTCGCCGTCGCGCGCGAACGCCGGCTGGCCCGCCAGGAACGGGAATGCCGCGGCGGCGGCGGGCGAGCCCCACACCCAGACCGCGTGGGGGCGTGGCCGGCACAGGCTGGCGCGCCATTGTGCCGGGGTCAGCAGCACCTGCTGCTGGGCCAGCGGAGCGAATCGGCCGGCATCGAACAGTTCCTTGCGCCAGTTGTCGTGCCGGGGAAGCTCCGGATCGGTCCAATTGCTGACGATCACGGCGGGACGCTGCATGGGCAGATAGAACGCCAGGTCGAACTGGAATTTGTCCAGCATCACGACCTCGTCTGCCGGTTGGAAGGCGGCGGCCATCCGGCCCGCCAGCGGCTTGGCCGAACCGCCCTCGTGGCGGGACACGGCGACCACGGCCCCGACGCACACAATCATGGCGATCACGGTGCTGACGACGAAGGAACGGCGGGCCTTCTTGCCATCGCCTTGCTGCATCCACTCGGTAAACGGCTCGGCGATCAGGAAGGCAAACGGCGGCAGCAGCGGAAAGATATAGCCGACCAGCTTGGAGCTGGGCAGCGAGAAAAATACCAGGATCACCAGCAACCACACCCCCATCAGGCGGCGCAAGTCACCCTGCACCGGGCCGCTCCAGTAGCTCCGCTTGAGGGCGCGCCAGCACCACGGCGACCACGGCGCGCACAGCAGCAGCACCACCGGCACGTAGAACCAGAGCGGCTTCGGGTTGTTGAAGCCGCTTTCGGCAAAGCGTTTGAAATGGTGGTAAACGATAAAGTAGTCGAAAAACCCGCTGAACTTCTGCTGCATCGACCAGAACCAGGGCAGGCCGAGGGCGAGGAACAGCAGCAGCGCGGGTAACCAGAGTAGGTGGCGTACCGAGGCAAAGCGGCCGCGCGCCAGCAGCCAGCCCAGCAGCACCGCGCCGGGAAGAACCATGCCGATCAGGCCCTTGGCGAGCACACCCAGCGCCGCCGTGGCGTAGGCGGCGGCGAGCATGGTCCGGTAGGGCTGGCCCTGTTCTGCGCGCAGCACGGCTTCGGCGGCGGCAAGGATGGTGAGCCCGATCAGGCTGGCCACCAGCATGTCGAGGTTGGCGAACTGGGCACCGGCAAAGAAGAAAGGCTGGGTCGTCAGCACGATCGCGGTGGCCGTGGCCACGCTGGAGCCGCGGTGGCGGCGCACGAACAGCCACAGGGCGAGGACCACCAGGGCCGCGGCGGAGACCGACGCGAGCCGTGCGCTCCATTCATGCAGCCCGAACAGCTTCAGGCTGAAGGCGGTCAGCCAGTAGAACAGCGGGGGTTTGTGAAAGTAGGGCAGTCCGTCCAGCAGCGGCACCGACAGGTTGTGGGCACGCAGCATTTCCCAGGCGACGCCGACGTAGCGCCCCTCATCCGGCAAGGTCAGCGGACGGAGTCCAATCGAGAAGCCGAGCCACAGCACGACGCCCAGCAGCAGGGCGGTGAAGGTGGCGCCACTCAAGCGCTGCGCCAGCCAGTTGTCTGTCTTTTCCATCCAAATCATTCCAAGGTCTAGGGGGGGAGGGCTTGGGTGGCAGTGCGAGACAAACAGGAGGTCATGTTCGCAGTCGCCGGCATGGTGCCGGCTAGCTATTTTACGGTGATAGCTGATGGCAATCTTAAGCTGGCCAAATGGCCGGGGCGGGGGGGGGGGGGGGGGGGGGGGGGGCGCCCGTGGGGGCGCCACACCAGGGGGGCGATTTACCGGGCCGAGCGCGTCGCCGCATGGGGTCATGCGGTGCGGGCGGCCCCCGACTCAACCGAAGCCGCGACGCTTGAGCGCGAGGTAGAGCATGGCCGCGGTGATGGCCTTGTTGAGCGCGTCGTGGCGCGGCAGCGCGGGAACGCCCAGGTCGTCGATCAGGGCGGCCAGGCGCAGGTCGACGCGGCTGTTCGGCTGCTGTCTGAGCTTGTAGTCGTAGTAACGTCCGGAAATCTCGATCTGGCGGTTGGGCAGGCCGATGCCCAGCAGCGGGCGCAGGTATTTGTCGAGCACGGCGATGTCGAATTCGAGGTAATACCCCAGCACCGGCCGCCCGCCGATGAAATCGAGCAAGCAGCGCACCGCCGCCTCCGCGTCCAGCCCGTCGGACAGATCGCGCGGGCGCAGGCCGTGCAGGCCGACGCCCTCCCGCGTCAGCGGTCGGCCGGGTTTCACCAGCAGGTCGAGCGCCTCGCTCGTCACGATGCGGTTGCCGCTCAGCCGTACCGCGCCGATCGTGAGCAGCTCGGCCTCGGCGACGTCGAGGCTGGTCGTGTTGCAGGCGAGGCTGATCACGTCGTCCGACGTTTCCTCGAACAGTCGGCGGTAGGCCGGGTCTTTCAGTTGCCGGGCGGCAAGCCGGCGCTGCCAGCGCATCAGCATCACAGGCTGCCCAGCCGGAAGTGGTGGCGCAGCATGGTCTTGAAGCGCTTGACCACGCCCAGCGCGTCCTTCAGCAGATCGCGCTCCATTGTCGACAGGCGGGCCGGGCTGATCAGGTTGCCGCTGGGCCGGCCTTCGGCCAACGCTGCGAGTCCCTGGCCCAGGCGCAGCTGCAACAGGAAGGACAGCGCCTCGGCCACGTCGCCGGCCAGCTCCTTGTCGAGGCGGCCGCTTTCCGAGAGCAGTGCCAGCCGCTCGAAGGTGTTGCGTTCCTTCAGGCCGTACTGCAGGGCCAGCGCGCGCACGCCGTGCACGACCGGGAAGATGCCGCCCTTTTTCAGGTCGAGCATGGCCTGGCCGTCCTGCTGCCGGGTCAGCAATTGCGCGAACAACCCGAGCGGGGTGTCGAACTGCTCGATGGCGCGCGCGAAGCGGTGATAGAAACTGTCGTCGTCGCGCAGCAGCTGTTGCAGGTAATCCTGGCTGCGCTCCAGCAGCGCCGCGTCGCCGGCCACGGCCTCGGCGTCGACGAAAATGGCCAGGTTGAGCTGGGCGTCGCGATCCGGCAGGTAAACCCAGTGGTAGAGGCGGTCACGCATGGCGCTCTCGGACAGGCGCCAATCCGGATTGTTGACCATGATGCGCCCAGGGCAGGGCGGGTAACCGAAGCGGGACAGAGCGTCGGAGAACGCCTGGCAGGTGCTGTCCAGCACCGGGCTGGTGTAGCCGTCGCGCAGGATCAGCGCGTTGTCCTGGTCGGTCTTGAGGATCTGTTCGCCGCGCCCCTCCGAACCCATCACCAGCAGGCAGCTGTTGGCAATCAGCTCGGCGGGCGCGAGCAGCTGCCAGCTGCGTTCGAACAGCCGGGCGTTCAGCGTCTGCACCAGCCGCCCCAACTGGACGGCCTTGACGCCGTGCCCGGTCAGGATTTCCACCAGCCGCGTGATCTGCGCCGCGATGTCGGCCAGCTCGTCGAGCGAGTCGGCCTGTTCCAGGCGCTGGGCGATCAGGTGCGAGTGGTTGGAGAAGTAGGACAGCAGGTCGACCTGCTCCAGGATGCCGACCGGGTTGCCGGACTCGGTCACCACCACGCGCTGGATGTTCTGCTGCGTCATGGTGAGCAGGGCGTTGAACAGGTAGTCGTCGAGCTCGCTGCAGATCAGGTCGAAGCGGCACAGCGTGCCGAGCGAGGTATCGGGCGGCGTGCCGTCGATGATCAGGTCGCGAAAGTCGCTGGTGGTGAAAATGCCAACGCGCCGGCCATGTCGCACCAGGATCGACTTGGCCTTGTGCTGCTTCATCAGCCGCGCGGCGTCCAGCACGCTGTCTTCGCCGTCGAGGAACAGCGGCTTCTTGGCGTAGACGTCGCGTACCCGTGCGGTGAGCAGCGTCTGCCATTCGCGGTTGCCACTGCGTTCGGCCAGCGCACCGAACTTCTGCGACACGCTGGCGTAGAAAAACGCGCCGAAGCGCGCGTTCTGTTCGGTCAGCGCCAACAGCGTGGCGCGCGGCAGGGCGTAGACCAGCGCTTCCTCGTGTACCACGAAACGGTGCGCGGTGTGCCCCGCCACCAGGGCGCGGGCGTCGAAGGCGTCGCGCTCGCGGTAGACCGCGATCACCTCGTCCCCGGCCATCTCGCGCACCAGGCCCTTGATCACCACGAACAGGGTGTCGACCGGCAGTCCCGGTGCCATGATCTGTTCGTCGTCGCCGTAGCACACGATGTCGGCGCTGGCTTCCAGCGTATCCCGTTCGGCAGCGCTGAGGCAGTCGAACGGCGGATGGGTGAAGTCGAAACGGCTCATGCGGGCTCCGCGATCCGGGCACGGGCTTCGGCCAACGTGCCACCCGGTTTGTCCATGCTTCGGGTAGGGCTATAGCGATAGCATAACGCCTTGCCGCCCTGCGGTGTTGGCGGCGTGGCGCCGCCGTCGCCTCAGCGCGTGGCAGCCGGCGGGGCGGTCGCCGTCAGCAACGGCGCGCCGTCGCGGAACAGCGTCAGCTGGCCCGGTACCAGCGCGGTCCAGTGCTCGTTGTCGGTCAGCGGCACGGTGGCAATGACCGCCACGCGGTCGCGCGGGGTGGTGACGGTGGAGAAGTCGACCGTCACGTCGTCGTCCACCAGGTGGGCGGTGGGAAACGGCGCCTGGCGCACGATGTAGTGCAGCTTGGTCGAGCAATGGGCGAACAGCAGCTCGCCGTTGCTCAGCATGAAGTTGAACACCCCCTTGGCGTGGAGCTCTTCGGCCAACCTGCTGACTTCCGCAAACAACTCCTCCACGCCCGGCGGCTGCGACCATTTCTGGCGTAGGGCTTCCAGGATGTAGCAGAAGGCGTGTTCCGAGTCGGTGCTGCCTACCGCGTTGTAATAGCGGCCAGGCGGCGGCGCAAAGTTCTCGAGGTTGCCGTTGTGGGCGAAAATCCAGTACTGGCCCCACATCTCGCGCATGAAGGGATGAGTATTGGCCAGGTTGACCACCCCCTGGGTGGCCTTGCGGATGTGGGCGATGACGTTTTCCGACTTGATCGGGTACTGGCGCACCAGCGCCGCCACCGGCGATTCGACCGAGGGCTTGTCGTCCAGGAACAGGCGGCAGCCCTTGCCCTCGAAGAAGGCGATGCCCCAGCCGTCGGCGTGATGGTCGGTCAGGCCGCCGCGACGGTGGAAGCCTTCGAAGGAAAAGATGATGTCGGTGGGGGTATTGCAGTTCATGCCCAAGAGCTGGCACATGGCGGTCGATCCGGTTGAGCGTTGAGGACGGCGCGTGACCCGACCCGCGCGGGGCGGTCCGGCCGAACAGGATTCATTGTTTCATGTTACTCCGCGCCGCGCCAGACGCGGCCGATGCCACCCTGGCCTCGCCGTTCCCGCGTGTTTTTCGGCTGGCGAGCGCCATCACGGCAGAGCGGCAGCCTTGCGTTTTGTGAGAAAATCCCCATCTGCCTTGTTTTCCGGAAAAGACGCGAACATGACGACGATCGTGGTGGTAAAAAAAGGCTCGCAGATTGCCATCGCGGCCGACAGTCAGACCACCTTCGGCGACGACCAGAAGCTGCTCGCCGGCTACGACCCGCATCACAACAAGATCTTCCGCCAGGGCGACAGCTACCTGGCGATCGCCGGTTCGGCGGCGCACGACCTGGTGTTGCAGAGCGTGCTCAAAGGCGTCCATAACAAGGACTTCAGCTCGCGCCAGGGGCTGTTCGACACCTTCCGCAAGTTGCATCCTAAACTCAAGGAGCAGTTCTACCTGCGCCCGGAAGAGGAAGAGGACGACCCCTACGAGTCGAGCCAGATGATGGTGGTGGTGGCCAACGTGCACGGCATTTTCGGCGTCTACCCGATGCGCGAGGTGTACGAATTCTCGCGCTTCTGGGCCATCGGCTCGGGGCGCAAGTTCGCCATGGGTGCCATGTACGTGGCCTACGAGCAGGATCTGAGCGCCGAGGAAATCGCCCGCATCGGCATCCAGGCCGGCTGCGAGTTCGACGTCAGCTCCTCGCTGCCGATGACTCTTTACACGATTGATACGGCTGCCCCGGCAGCCAAGGACTGAACAGCATGACCCAACACGACACCCTGCAACGCTTCCTGTTCGACGGCGCCCCGGTGCGCGGCGCGCTGGTGCGGCTCGACGGTGCCTGGCAACAGGTCCTGGCGCGGCGCCGCTACCCGCTGCCGGTGCGCGCCATGCTGGGCGAAATGATGGCGGCCGCGGTGCTGTTGGCCGCCAACCTCAAGTTCGACGGCACGCTGATCCTGCAGATCCACGGTGCCGGCCCGTTGCGCCTGGCCGTGGTCGAGTGCAACAACGACCGTACCGTGCGCGCCACCGCCAAATTCGACGAAGCGCTCGACGAGCGCCTGTCGCTCGCCGAGCTGCTGGGCGAGGGCGGCAAGTTCGTCATGACGCTGGAGCCGCGCGTCGACAAGGCGCAGACCTGGCAGGGCATCGTGGCGCTGGAGGGCGACAGCATCGGCCAGATGCTGGAGAACTACATGCGCCGCTCCGAGCAGCTCGACACCCGCCTGATCCTGGCCGCCAACGAATCCACCGCCGCCGGCCTGCTGTTGCAGCGCTTGCCGGAGGGACATGGCGATGCCGAAGGCTGGCCGCACGTGCTGACCTTGGCCGACACCCTGCAGCACGACGAACTGCTGGCCCTGTCCGCCGACGACATCCTGTTCCGTCTCTACCATCAGGAAGCCGTGCGCGTGTTCGACGCCGAACCGGTGTCGTTTGCCTGCACCTGCAGCCGCGAGCGCGTCGGCGGCATGCTCAAGATGCTGGGGGGGCAAGAAGTAGCCGATGTGGTGCTGGAGCAAGGCAGCGTCGAAATCGCCTGCGACTTCTGCAACCAGCACTATGTCTTCGATGAAGAGGACGTCAATGCCCTGTTCGAGTATGACGTGATGGCCGCCGTGCGCGAATCCCGCCACTAGCCGTTGCCGCCCCGGGTCACGCCCGGGGCTGTTGCTCCTGTTTACCGCTTTTGCCGTTTTGGGCGCCGGCCACGATGCCGGCGCCGTTCAAGGAATACCCATGATCCCTGCCCGCCGCCTGGCCGCCTATCTCAAGGAACAATCGCTGCCGCTCGATAAGGTGGAACTCCAGATCGCCGCCTTGACGCTGGGCGCCGTGCTCAGCGTCGACAAGCCCGCGCCGCGCACCGACCTGTTCCGCTACCCGGTGCCGCTGCTGAGCGACGATGGTGCCTGCTCGCTGGTCGATGAACTCGCCGCCGAGCCCTACGACCTGTCGCCGCTGTTCGGTGGTGAAAGCGCCGAAGCGCGCGGGGCGCTCAACGACCTACATGCGCTGGTCGATTCGACCAACAGCCGTGTCGGCGCCGACTGGCTCGGCATCTACCGCGCGATCGGCAGCAAGGAACAGGCCCGCCTCGTCAAGCTGGCCTACCGTGGCGCCCCCAGCCGGGCCGAATTCCCGCTGACCGAAGGCTTTGCCGCCGGCAGCAACAACAGCCGGGTCGGCCTGACCGGCTGGGGCGTGGTGATCGACGACGTCGCCGTCTGGCGCGACATGGGCGGCAGCTATTACGAGTGCGATCCCAAGGTGAAAAGCGAGGTCTGCCTGCCGGTGCTGGACGAGGAGGGCGTGGTGCTCGGCATCATCGACGCCGAGTCCGCCGAAGCCGGCTTCTTCACCGCCGAGCGCCAGGTTTGGCTCGCGGCGCTGGCGCTGGTGCTGGCCAGCCCGCTGGCCGGGCTGCCGCTCGTTGAAGAAAATTGATCGGATCGATTAAAACCTTTTACTTTCTCTTGTCGTATGGGCGGAGTAGCATCCGATCATCCCGGAGAAGATCCACCTGCCCGTTTCGGCGTGCAGGTTTTACCTGCCGTGCGGGCCGTTGGCCGAAGCGGCCGGTTTTTGATGTGGAGTGATGATGTCGATTGAAGCAAGCGCACCGCCACGGCTGGCGGCTGTCGCCCACGTGGCGAGTTGTCGTCTGCCCACGCCGTGGGGCGAGTTCACCATGCACGGCTTCGAGGAAGTGGCGGGTACCCGTGAACATGTCGCGCTGACCATGGGCGACATCGCCGACGGTGAGCCGGTGCTGGCGCGCCTGCACTCCGAGTGTCTGACCGGCGACGGCCTGTTCTCGCTGCGCTGCGACTGTGGTTTCCAGCTGCAAGCGGCGCTCGAGGCCATCGCCCGCGAAGGCCGCGGCGCGCTCTTGTACCTGCGCCAGGAAGGTCGCGGCATCGGCCTGATCAACAAGATCCGTGCCTACCGCCTGCAGGATGGTGGCGCAGACACCGTCGAGGCCAACGAACAGCTGGGCTTCCCGGCCGACATGCGCGACTTCGGCATCGCCCGCGACATGCTCGACGAACTGGGCATCGGCCGGGTGCGCTTGATGACCAACAACCCGCGCAAGCTGCAGACGCTGCGCGATGCCGGCATCGAGATCGTCGAGCGCGTGCCGCTGATGGTGGGCCGCAACCCCCACAACGACGGTTATCTGGATACCAAGGCCGCCAAGCTGGGGCATCTGTTCCACGGACTCTGAGCGACCCCGCCGAATAAAACAGGGCCGCGCCATCTTGGCGCGGCCCTGTTTTTTTGGCCGGGACGTCACGGTGGGCTATGGTTCATAAGGGAAAGGGGGAGAGGCTGACGGCGAACAAGCCGGGGTGGGGACTGTCCTACCGATAATGTGGAAGGGAGGGCGCGACATGAGGGTCACCCCGAAAATGAGCGTGCATTTCGATGTGCCGTACGGTGCGCGGGAGCAGGATGTCTACCTGCCGCCGCGTCCTGAAGGGCCGGGCATCGCCGCGCTGCCCGCCGAAGTGTTCAGCCAGACCGTCGCGGAGTACCGGCAGTGGGCACAGTACCTGGACGAGCTGGCGCAGCGGGCGCGCCAGGGGCAGGACGAGGAGGCGCGCGCGCTGGCGCGCGGCAAGCTCAAGTTTCTGCGTCGCCGGGTGGAGCTGTTGCGTGAAGAGGCTTTGCTGTCGGCCGTGCGCGATCGCCTGCCGTTGGTACAGGCGCTCTACCAGCTGACGGTGGAACTGGGGCAGGTGGTGATGGAGCTGACCGGGAGGATGGCTCCGGCGGTGGACGAATGGCCGCTGCCTTACCGGCTCTACAGCCGTGGCCGGCAGGCGGTTGCCGATGCCGCCCCGGCGCCGGTGCAGGATGAAGGCGCCTCGGCTCCGGTCAGGGAACGCCGTGCCGTGGCGCGCAAGCAAGGCAACCGGCTGGAGGAGGAAGAGCGCCAGGACGTGGCCTACGTGGTAGCCGGCGTGCGCTTCATTCATGCGCTGGTGCAGGGCTGGCACGTACTGGAACAGGCGGCCGGTATCGGCGACATCGAACACAGCTTGCAGATGAGTGAGCGGTTGGCGGCCTGAGCGGGCAGAAGCGGAAGGCGAAAAGCAAAAAACCGACGTCGATGACGTCGGTTTTTTGACTTGGTGGAGATAAGCGGGATCGAACCGCTGACCTCTTGCATGCCATGCAAGCGCTCTCCCAGCTGAGCTATACCCCCAAAATGGCGTCCCCACGGGGATTCGAACCCCGGTCGCCGCCGTGAAAGGGCAGTGTCCTAGGCCTCTAGACGATGGGGACA
>NZ_JBYSWM010000035.1:0-36645 GCF_058781125.1 Pseudogulbenkiania sp. FW507-F1
CAGACAAGGCTCGCGATTGGTAAAGAATCCCAGTAGCTGACTGCGGCGCAACTGACGGCGACAAACCGTCTTTTCCTAAGCATCCACACCATGAACCTGAAATACAGTTTTGGCCAAATCGATGCCGATGCGCATAATCTTCATGGTGGACTCCTCGTTTCTGTTGACTGGTTTGTTGACACTTCCAGTCTGGCACGTTGATGCCGTATCAGGAGGGAGGAGTCCATCCCATTGATTCAGCTTGCATGGCTTGGCCTATTCAGGGAGCGTGACGACGGTCTTGGCAACTTGGTGCGTCAACTCGAGAATCTCACGGAGCTCGCTCGTACCGACGAGAAGTGCCGATCTTTCCTTATGAACCAAGGGCTGACGGATTCTGAGTGTGATCGAATCGTACCTGTGGGGCTGCACAATGTGGGCTTCGTCGACTTCTGGTCCGTCCAGAACGGCGTGCACCTTTACGACATGCACACATTCGCGAATGTGCTGGCGGGGCGCGTTGCCGTCGCGGTCGGGATGGTTAACGGACGAGTGATACATGATGGCGTCGATGCGTCCGAGGGTCTGGCATCAAGTCCACACAGGCCGGACTCCGTGATCGCCGCCTACCTGAGCGATAGCACATTCCAGCATCTTGCAAACTTCGACATGGCGGCCAAGGTTTCAAGACAGGCCTGTTTGAACCCTACCACTATAGTTGCACATGGTTTGGGCCTTTAATGTCGGATGTGTAGCCGCCAGGAAACCGAGACCGGTGGCTTCTTCATGGCAACGACCACCAAGGCTAGAACACGAGATCATTGATCAGAAAAGGTGAACTCATGCCGACCGTTACTGGTCTCCACTCCCGCCGTCCGTATTCCGAGGACCAGATTTTCGACGGGCGCGTATACCCACAGATGAAGGCCGAGCCGTTAATGAACGAGGACGGCGCGCTCGTTGTCCCCGTGCGTAATAAGAACAGGCCCCACTTTCGGCGCCTGGGCGACGCGAGCTTCAGGACCAGGATCGGAGCGACTGAGAGCGACCAGACGCATAAAAAAGTGGTCTCCTGGCTGAGGAGGAAGCTTCAGGAAAACAAGCTGAAGATAATCACCTGGGTCTTCGACGAAGATACTCCACGTGCTACCGGCGAAGGGGCGAACTACGAGGAGCAGGTGATCTTCCTCCTTGAGGAACCAGCGCGCTACCGCTGGTTTACCGAAAGCGAATGCCGCGTGGCATTCGATGGCGGTTGGGGCATTCTTGGTTAGTGCTGATGAAATCGCTGGTATGACTCCTGAGCAGATTCAACAGTATTTGGCTCTGCCAAAGGTCCCAACACAAATTGCAAATGTTACAGTACCTGCCGGTACAAGAATGCAGGTAGGTAGAGTTGCCGCACAACCAGAGTTTGGAGCTGTGAATAGGGGCGGTACTCAATATCAGTTACTGGATCAGATACCTACTGTTAATTTTGGTGTTCCGAGGCTTATAAAATGATCAAATCGATTGATTGGCATGAAGTATTGAAAAAGGTTGTTATTTCTGATCGGGTGATGGCTGTTTTGTTGCACAGGCTGGCCAAAGAAAGTAAATATGTGAAGGTAAATTGTTCTAGGAATGTATTTTTAATTGATAGTTTGGGTGAGATAATTTGGCAGGTTAGTTCTGATTTTGATGTGGATGGGGGGCTTTTACAAACATTTATTATGAGGATGGTGCCCTGAAAGGGTATCGATGGGATGGCGGAGTGTATGAAATTGATTTGGCTACGGGGCGGGCTGTGCCCTTGTCTTTGATGAAATAATTTTGATATTTGGCGGCGGTCGATTTGTTTTACGTATTTGAAGCATTTTTTAAGTTGTGGAAGATATGGATATCTCAACCGGAGATGCGGAGCCTAAAGTTCTTTAAGCCGAAGATGCCAGTCTATGCAGCCATATCAGAACTGCTCGCCGAAGAGTCTGAGAAATGCAAGCAGGCCATCGATGATGCTATTTGCATAGTTGAGCATAGCTACGTGCGAAGATTTCGGAAGAGGGCTGGCGAGCGAACCGTGTAATTGAGCGTTTCCATTGATGAGGCACTTACGAGATTAAAGCGCGATGCACTCTCAGACCTCTCATGCCATTTGGCCGACGTTAAAAACGAATTAGAGCCGTTTGTTCAACAAATAAAGCGGTTCATGTGTGAGCAAAATTACCTCCGTTACTCACGTATTTCCCGTTTCGCTCAGTGTCTTGCTGCCAAATCGGAACAACTGTTGGTCAAGGCCACCTTGCTTACAGGGCACCCTTACGCCATCGAACTATATGAACAGCGCCAAGTTGTCGTCAGGTTTGCGGCGCGTGTCCTAGCCTACTCTAATCCAGAGTATCCTGCCTATGGTCGACGGAATAAAAAGTTCGTCCGCATGGAAAAGGCAAGCGGCAATTCCGCACTCTCGAAGCTCAACCCGGAACAGCAGACCGCGGCCGTAGTATTCGAGGATCGCAACTTGTTGGCCGCCGCAGCCGGGTCCGGCAAGAGCTGGACCTTGATCGGTAAAATCGGCTATTCGATAGGGTGAGAAGGACGATGTGGGCTAACCGTCCCGGTTCGCTACGGCGACCAGAACGCCGAGCGTCAGCATGGTGGCGCCGGACAGGCGGGATAGCAGCCGCGCCTTGGCGGCCTTGGCCGTGCCGGAGGCGAGAATGCGGCTGGCGGCGGCAACGGCGATCAGGTCCACCAGGCTGTTGAGCAGCACGCAGAGGGTCCCGTACAGGATGAACTGAGGGGCCAGCGGCTGCCGGGCGGAGACGAACTGCGGAATGAAGGCCAGGAAGAACAGGGCGGTCTTCACGTTGAACACTTCGACGATGATGCCGTCCCGCAACGCCTTGCCCGCTCCGGCCCGCGGCACGAGCGGCGCTTCCGAGCTTGCTGCTCGGGAGGCCAGCAGGCGGATGCCGAGATACATCAGATAAGCCGCCCCAAGGTATTTCACCACCGCGTAGGCCCATGCCGACTGGGCGATCAGCAACGACAAGCCCAGCGCGCCCGCCAGGACATGCACCATGCCGCCGACGGCGGTGCCCAGCGAAGAAGCGATGCCTTCGGCCCGGCCGCCGGCCGCGGTGCGGGCGACGACATAGGCGATGCCGGGCCCCGGCGTGATGGCGAGCAGGGTGGCGGCGAGCAGGAAGGTGAGGGATGGCAGCATGGTCGGCTTCCTGTGTCGGTTAGCGGGGCTCGACGCCGATCAGCGTCGATTCGATGGCGGCGCCGGGCATCATGAGCTGCAGCCCCTGGGTCAAGCGATCGCCCGCCTCGTGCAGCGCGTCCAGCGGCATCGCCGGCAAGCTCTCCAGGATGAACCACATCTGTTTTGCCTCCGCGCTCAGCCGGGTTCTGACCCCCTGGCGCCAGTTCCAGCGCCGGCATGTTACCCCGACGTCGTCACGCCACACGACTTCCCCCGCCTCGGGGGATTCGTGGGCCGACGCGCCGTCTTTCTGGGTGTCGAAGCGTTCCGTGCCATCCGCGATGACCAGCCGGGGGGCACCGACGTAGGCGGCGAAGTTTTCGCCACCGACCGGGACGGCGTAGTCGATGCTGATGGCGTTGTACAGGTCGACCACCGGGTCGATGTTCGGCAGGCTGCCGTCACGCAGCACCCGCTTGCACAAGGCTTCGGCCGAGCACGGGGTGCGCTGCGGCTTGGCGCCGAACTGCCGGAACACTTCGGCCCAGGCCGATAGATGCGCCTCGGCCCAGGCTGGTCTGGTGGCGGCGAGCGACCGGCAGGCACGGCTCAGGGCCTCGGCCGCCAGCTCTGGATTGACGATGGGAGCCGCTTCGACGCTGATGCTGAGGGCGCGGAACCCGGGGGCCAGGGTGGCGATGGCGGGATCGATTGACGGCGTGACGGGGAACATCGGAGAATCCTTTAGTGACCGATTTATTCCATTTTGCCGACCAATGACCAAAAAAGTCAATATACCGACCGACTCGGGTGCCGATGTCCACTCCGTCAGCCAGGCGGTCGCCGCCAAGCTCAAACAACATCGAAAAAAACAGAAACTGTCGCTGGACGAACTCTCGCGGCGCGCTGGCGTGAGCAAGGGCATGCTGGTGGAGATCGAGAAATGCATCGCCAATCCCAGCATCGCCATCCTCTGCAAGATTGCGGCGGCGCTCGGGGTATCGGTGGCGGATATCGTGGACGTGGCCAGCGCTCCTGCGGCACGGCTGATCGAGGGCCAGGACATCCCGACGCTGTGGACGGGCCCCAAGGGGGGCTCGGCCCGCCTGCTGGCGGGCACCACGGGGCCCAACATGATCGAGCTGTGGCGCTGGGAGCTGCAGCCGGGGGAGCTGTTTGAATCGCCCGGGCATCCGCAGGGAACCTTCGAGCTGTTCCATGTGGAGCAGGGGCAATTGACGATGAGGGTGGATAAAACCGACCTGATCGTCCCGGCGGGGTGCTCGGCGGTGGCGAGGACGGACGTTCCTCATCACTATGCGAACGAGGGCGATACCCCGCTGGTGTTCACGATGACCGTGGCCGAGCTGCACCAGTTGGCGACGACGCTCTGAGTCGGTGCGCCGGGTTTGCCTGGTGCGCCGCTCCCGGGATGGCGAGCTACAGACAGGGCGGACCGGGCGTGATCGCCCGGCCCGGGGGCGTGCCGGCTAGTCCCAGCGCGGGGCGAAGTCCGGATTGGCAAGGCGCTCGCCGCGCTCCAGCGTGGCGATTTCCCGTTGCTCTTCCTCGCTCAGGCTAAGGGCCTGTGCCTGCAGGTTGGCCGCCAGATTGGCGCGCTGGGTCGAGGAGGGGATCACGGAGCAGCCCTGTTGCAGCAGCCAGGCGAGGGCAATCTGTGCCGGCGTGGCGCCGTGCCGGGCGGCGATGCGCTGCAACACCGGTTCCTGCATCACCTTGCCGTAGGCCAGCGGCATGTAGGCGGTGAGGTGCAGGCCGTGTTCGCGGCAGAACGCCGCCACCTGGCGGTTTTGCAGGAAGGGGTGGAGCTCGATTTGCTGGGTGGCGATCTCTTCGGCGCCGACCGCGGCGATGGCCTGCTCGAGGTGGCGGATGGTGAAGTTGGAGACGCCGATCTGCCGCGCCAGCCCCTGCGATTTGGCTTCGGCCAACGTTTCCATGTACTCGGCTACCGGCACGGCGTCTTGTGGCGACGGCCAGTGGATCAGCGCCAGGTCAAGCTGGTCGAGGCGCAGCTTGTCGAGGCTTTGCTTCAGGCTGGGGATCAGTTGGTCGCGGCCGAGGTGCTCGGTCCACACCTTGGTGGTGACGAAGACCTCGTCGCGCGGCACGCCGCTGTGCGCCAGCGCCTGGCCGACCTCGGCCTCGTTGCCGTAGATCTGGGCGGTGTCGATGTGGCGGTAGCCGAGCTCGAGGCCCATCGACACCGAGTCGATGACGTGCTGGCCTTGCAGGCGGAAGGTGCCGAGTCCGAGGGCGGGAAGGGTCATGAACAATCTCCTTAAGTAGTGAACGGTCAAGGGAAGGCTAGGCGTGATGCCGCCGGTATCACGAGGCGGTGACACTGGTGGTCTGGCCGGCGCGGCGGTCCAGGCGGCCGCTCCAGTGGGTGATGGCGAGCGCCAGCAGTACCACCAGCGCGCCGACCCAGGGCGTGGTCATCAGGCCGGCGTGTGCCACGATCAGCCCGCCGCCCCAGGCGCCGCCGGCGATGCCCAGGTTGAAGGCGGCAATGTTGAGACCGGAGGCGACGTCCACCGCGTGCGGGGCGTGGCGTTCGGCCTGTTGTACCACGTAGAGCTGCAGGCCGGGCACGTTGCCGAAGGCCACCGCGCCCCACAGCAGCACTGTGGCCAGCGCCAGCCAGGGATGGGGGGCGGTGAAGGTGAGCAGCAACAGCACGCCGGCGAGCAGCAGGAAGATGCGCTGCAGGGCGTGGATCGGGCCGTGGCGGTCGGCGAGGCGGCCGCCCCAGAGGTTGCCGATGGCGACCGAGACGCCGTAGACCAGCATCACCAGGCTGACCGCGCCGGCGCTGAAGCCGGAGACCTGCTGCAGGATGGGGGCGAGGAAGGTGAAGGCGACGAAGGAGCCGCCGTAGCCGAGCGCGGTCTTGGCGTACACCATCAGCAGGCGCGGCTGGCGCAGCACGCCGAGCTGTTGCAGCAGCGAGGCCGGCGGGCTGTGGCGGATGGTGGCGGGCACGAACAGCAGGCTGCCGACGAAGGCGATCACACCCAGCGCGGAGACCGCGAGGAAGGTTTCGCGCCAGCCGAAGTGCTGGCCGATGAAGGTGCCCAGCGGCACGCCGCTGACCAGCGCCACGGTGAGGCCGGTGAACATGGTGGCGATGGCGCTGGCGGCCTTGTCCTTGGGCACCAGGCCGGTGGCGATGGTGGAGCCGATGGAGAAGAACACGCCGTGCGCGAGCCCGGTGAGCACGCGGGCGACGATCAGCGAGGCATAGCCCGGCGCTTGCCAGGCCAGCAGGTTGCCGACGGTGAACAGCGCCATCAGCGCCAGCAGCAGTTGCTTGCGCGGCAGCCGGCCGGTGAGCGCGGTCAAGAGCGGGGCGCCGACGGCGACGCCGAGCGCGTAGAGGCTGACCAAGAGGCCGGCCGAGGGCAGGCTGACCTTGAGGTCGGCGGCGATGGTCGGGATCAGCCCGACGATGACGAATTCGGTGGTCCCGATGGCGAAGGCGCTGATGGTCAGCGCCAAGAGGGCGATCGGCATGATGAGCACTCCGGTTGGATGAGGAGCGCAGAGTGTCGCGGCTTTACTCTTGCAGAAAAATACGGTCTGATGCAGAAGATATTTGACTGAAAGTCAACGATGAAGACCACGACCGAAGAGCTGCTGGCCTTTGTCCGTGTGGTCGATACCGGTTCGATCACGGCGGCGGCCGAGCAGTTGGGGCAAACCACGTCCGGGGTGAGCCGGGCCTTGAGCCGGCTGGAAGGCAAGCTCGCCACCACCTTGCTCAACCGCACCACGCGCCGGCTGGAGCTGACCGAGGAGGGGCGGCTGTTCCTGTCCCACGCCAGAGGCATCCTCGGCGCCATCGACGAGGCCGAGGAGCAGATGGCGATCCGCCGCGAGCGGCCGTCCGGGCGGCTGCGCGTGAACGCCGCCTCGCCGTTTATGCTGCACGCGGTGGTGCCGCTGGTGGGGGCGTTTCGTGCCCGCTACCCGGAGATCGAGCTGGAACTGAATACCAGCGACGAGATCATCGACCTGCTGGAGCAGCGCACCGACGTGGCGATCCGCATCGGCACGTTGCAGGATTCGTCGCTGCACGCCCGGCCGCTCGGGCAGTTCCGGCTGAGGCTGGTGGCGGCGCCAGCTTATCTGGAACGACACGGCGTGCCGCAGCAGGTCGACGAGCTGGCACGGCATGCGCTGATCGGCTTCAGCGCGCCGTCGTCGCTCAACACCTGGCCGCTGCGGCGGCAGGAGTCGTCGGGCTATGTCATCACCCCGGCGCTTTCTGCATCGAGCGGCGAGACCGTGCGTCAGCTCGCGCTGGCTGGGCAGGGCATCGCCTGCCTGTCGGATTTCATGACCGGTGAGGACCGCCGCCGTGGCGCGCTGGTTCAGGTGCTGGCCGACGCCACGATCGAGACCTGGCAGGCGATTCACGCGGTGTACTACCGCAACACCGGGCTGGCGGCGCGCATTGGCTGTTTTCTGGATTTCCTGGGACAGCAGCTGGCAGGACAGGGACGGTGAGCGCCTGGGTGCCGCCGCGTGGCCAGGCTCTCGCCTTCCGTGTTTGAGTTCGTTTCGCGTCTTGCCTACACTTCGCCTGCAACGGCTGGCTGACGCGAACGCCCCGGGGAGGGCCGCTGCGCCAGGGCCGGCGGGCCTTCCGTGGCCGGACCGGACAGCCACTTCTTTTTCGAGGCGCCTCGCATGTCGACCCAACCCTCGCGCCAGCCCGGCGCGCTGAAAATGCCCGTGGCGACGCCCGCGATACCCCGCACGGTGTGGGCGCTGGGCTTTGTCAGCCTGTTCATGGACGTGTCGTCGGAGCTGACCCACAGCCTGCTGCCGCTGTTCCTGGCCGGGACGCTCGGCGCCAGTGCGCTGACCATCGGGGTGATCGAAGGCATCGCCGAGGCGACCGCCCTGATCGTCAAGATCTTCTCCGGGGCCATCAGCGACTTCATCGGCCGGCGCAAGGGCCTGCTGCTGGCGGGCTACGGGCTGGCGGCGCTGACCAAGCCGCTGTTTCCGCTCGCCACCTCGGCCGAAACGGTGTTTGTCGCGCGCTTTCTCGACCGCATCGGCAAGGGTATCCGGGGGGCGCCGCGCGATGCGCTGGTGGCCGATATCGCGCCGGCCGAGATTCGCGGCGCCTGTTTCGGCCTGCGCCAGTCGATGGACACGGTGGGGGCGTTTCTCGGCCCCTTGCTGGCGATCGCGCTGATGGCGGCTTTCGCCGGCAATATTCCGCTGGTGTTGTGGTTCGCGGTGGCGCCCGCCGCCGTGGCGGTGGCGCTGATCGTGGCCGGGGTGGACGAGCCCGGGCACGGCCCGTCGGCGCATCGTTTCCGCTCGCCGATCCACTGGCGCGTGCTGCGCGAGTTTCCTGCGTCGTACTGGTGGGTGGTGGGGATCGGCGCGGTGTTCACGCTGGCCCGCTTCAGCGAGGCGTTCCTGGTGCTGCGCGCCCTGCAGTTGGGCTTGTCGGCCACCTGGGTGCCGGCGGTGATGGTGGTGATGTCGCTGGTCTACAGCCTGGCGGCCTATCCGGTGGGCCGGCTGTCGGACCGCATGAGCCGCACCGCCTTGCTGGGCGTGGGCCTGCTGTTCTTGGTGCTGGCGGACCTGGTGCTGGCCCGGGCGGGCTCGGTCGCGGGGCTGCTGGCCGGCGTGGCGCTGTGGGGGCTGCACATGGGGTTCAGTCAGGGCATCCTGGCCACGCTGGTGGCCGACACCACGCCGGGCGGGCTGAAGGGCACGGCGTTCGGCGTATTCAACCTGGTGAGCGGCGGCTGTATGCTGTTCGCCAGCGTGATCGCGGGCTGGTTGTGGCAGGTGCACGGCTCGGCCACGACCTTCTACGCCGGGGCGGTGTTCGCGCTGTCGGCCTTGCTGCTACTGGCCGGCCGGCGTGGACGGCGGGTCCGGCCGGGGTGACTTTTCCGGTGCCGGGGCAGGGCGGCGGCCAGGCGGGGGATAGGCGATGACATTGCCCCAGTTGCTCGCGCAGTACGGTTACCTGGCGGTGTTCGTCGGTGCGCTGCTGGAAGGCGAGACCGTGCTGGTACTGGCGGGTTTTGCCGCACACCAGGGTTATCTGTCGTTTTTCTGGGTGGTCGCGCTCGCCTTGTGCGGCGGCACGCTCGGCGACCAGACCTTCTTTTTGCTGGGGCGGCGCTACGGTACGGCGCTGCTGGAGCGTTTCCCGCGCTGGAAGCCGGGGGCGCAGCGGGCGAACCGGTTGCTGCTGCGGTTTCACGCCGCGCTGATCATCGGCGTGCGTTTCCTGTACGGGCTGCGAGTGGTCGGGCCGATGGCGATCGGCATGAGCGGGGTGCCGGTGTGGCGTTTTGCCGTGCTCAACCTGATCGGCGCGGCGCTCTGGGCGCTGCTGGTCGCCGGTGCCGGTTTCCTGTTCGGGCACGCGCTGCAATGGCTGTTTGCCGACATCAAGCGTTACGAGGAGGGGGCGTTGCTGCTGATCGCCGCCCTGGTGGTGGCGTTCGGCCTTTGGCGCCGCCTGCGGCAGCGTTGGCGGTGAATGCGGCGGGGGAACGGAGGTCGTCGCAAGGCAATAAGTCGTCGTTTTGAGACATGTCTTGGGCGAAACAAGGGCCATGATGAGGGCATGCCTACGCCTGTCCGGCCGCCGCTGGCCCGAGGGTGGTCGCGGGCGGGATGGGCGTGCGCGTCTTTGCAATGCGTCCCCGCCCGGGCGGGGGCTTTGAGTTTGTATTCCTGATGACGACTTTTCCTGTGCAGGCGTCGGCCGTGGGTGGCTGGCGCACCGTCTTGCGCTCGGTGGCGGCGTTGCTGCTGGGCTATACCATCCTGATGGCCGGCAACGGCCTGTTCACCACGCTGACCGCCTTGCGCCTGATCGGCAGCGGTCTGTCTACCACGCTGACCGGCCTGATCCAGTCGCTGTATTACGTCGGCTTCTTCGCCGGCACCTTCGCCTGCGGCGGCTTGATTCGCCAGGTGGGTCATCATCGCGCCTTCGCCGTGATGGCGGCGACCATCACCTGCGTGGCGCTGGCGCAGTCGCTCGGGGTCAGCCCCTGGTTGTGGGCCTTGTGCCGCCTGCTGACCGGGATGGCGCTGGTAGGCATCTTCATGGTGATGGAGAGCTGGCTCAACGGCTGCGCCGCCAACCATCTGCGCGGCCAGGTGATGTCGGTGTACATGATCACGGGCTATCTCGGCATCAGCGCCGGGCAGTGGCTGCTGAACGTGCCGTTGTCGGCCAGCGGCAGCCTGTTCAGCGTGGTGGGCATCCTGTTCGCGCTGTCGGCGATTCCGGTGACCCTGACCACGCCGGGGACGCATCTGGGGGTGTCGCCCAATCTGCTCGAAACCATCCTCCGCCTGCTTGCCACGGTGCGTCAGATGGCACGGCTGGCGCCGATCGGGCTCGGCGCGACGCTGGTGGCGGGCTGCCTGAGCGGGGCGTTCTACACCATGATCCCGGTGTTCTTCGCGCGTCACGGTTACGGCGAGGCGGACATCGCCGAGTTCATGGGCTTGTCGATGCTGGCGGCGCTGTCGCTGCAGTGGCCGGTGGGGCGCTTGTCCGACAAGGTGGACCGGCGCACGCTGCTGGCGCGGCTGTGCCTGGCCATCGGCGCCATCGCCCTGGCGATTGCGCTGAGCGGCAAGACAGCGTGGATGCTGTGGCTGATTCTGGCCTACGTCAGCGTCACCTTCACCCTGTACGGCGTCGCCAGTGCCATCGTCAACGACGTGATGCCGCCAGAGTCCCGCATCGATACCAGTTCGGTGCTGCTGCTGGCGTTTGCCGCCGGCGGCATCGCCGGCCCGCTGCTGGTGTCGCTGTTCATGGACGGACTCGGGCCGGCAGGCTATTTCTACTGTTCGGCGGTGCTGAGTTTCGGCCTGCTCGCCGCCATGACGCGGTACCGCCCGTCGCCCCGTGACGCGTGAGCGCGCCGCTTGCCACGGGCGGAGGCGGCGGCAATAATCGCGGCTCGTTGGCGAACAGGGAGACGGGCATGGTGATCGGTGAGGCGAGGGTGGAGCGGCTGGTGGTGCATCGCGTGGGCAATCCGGCGCGCGGCGAGCCGCTGCAGCTGTCGGAGCGCACCACCGCGGCCGACGACGGGGTGTCGGCGCTGATCCTCGACGGCTACCTCAAGGGCATCGTGTCGGACAAGAAGAAGTACCAGTTCGTGCACGAATCCGACCTCAACCTCAACGAGCTCTATCACTACTCGCGCCAGTTCTTCCGCGACGAGCTGGATTTTCTCGAGCTGTCGCGGCGCATCGCGCGCCACCTCTACGCGCGCTCGCAGCATCCCAACATCAGCGCCGGCGACCTCCTGGTGGTGCTGTTTTCCGGGCTTGCCGACGGCGACGAGCCGCAGCGCGCGCTGGGGGTGTTCAAGTCGGAGATCCGCGACGATTTCCTGACCGTGATCGAGTCGGGGGCGGTGTTCGATCTCGGCCACGCCTCCGGCATCAACCCGCGCCTGATCGACAAGGGTGCGCTGCTGTTGGAGCACGGTCCGACGGTGTACGCCGTGGACCGCCTGGGCCAGCAGGCCAAGTTCTGGCTCGACGACTTCCTGCAGGCGCTGCGCGTGCCGGATACCGCCTCGCGCAGCCGCATGGTGGCCGAGGTGCTGGAGCAGATCTCCGGCGAGATCGACGACCCGCTGGCGCAGGCGCGCTTCAAGGACGAATGCTTGGCGCTGTGCCAGGCGGAAGAGGCGGTGTCGGCGGGCCAGGTGAGCGAGGTGGCGGAGCGCTTCGTGCCGCGCCAGCAGGTCGACCAGGCTTTCGACAGCGCGGCCGAGTCGTACGGCTTCGCGCTCGACGACGAGGCGGCGGTGCCGGCGCAGGGCATGGCGCGGCGCCTGGAGCGCACCCTGAGCAAGGTGGGGGTGGGGCACGGCGTGAGCATGCTGCTGCCGTCCTCGCTCGGCCTGCAGAATTTCCACTCGCTGGACGACGGCGAGGGCGGGTTGACGCTGACGATCAAGCTGCGCCGCCGCGACTAGCGGCGCGCCGGGTTGGCCGAAGCCCGGCTGCCGGGGGCGGTTATGTCTAGACAAGTTGGGCGCGTGCTATAGTGTCGGACATCGTTTCCTTACGCCGAGAGCGCGCCTCCATGTCCAGCACCGCTACCAAACCCGTTCCCGCCTACGCGCAAATCAAGGACTACGTCCGCCGCCAGATCGAGAGCGGCGCCTGGCCGATGGATAGCCTGATCCCGTCCGAGCATGAGCTGGTCAAGCAGTTCGGGGTGTCGCGCATGACGGTGCACCGCGCGCTGCGCGAGCTGACCGCCGAGCAAGTGCTCAACCGGGTGCAGGGGGCGGGCACCTTCGTCACCGGGCAGAAGTACCAGTCGACGCTGATCGAGATCAAGAGCATCGCCGAGGAGATCAAGGGCCGCGGCGACCAGCACAGCAGCGAGGTGCTGATCCTGGAGCGCACCAGCGACACCAAGGCGCTGGCGGCGCTGGAACTGCCGGCCGACGCCTACGCCTTCCACTCGCGCATCGTGCATTTCGAGAACGGCGTGCCGATCCAGCTGGAAGACCGTTTCGTCAATCCGCGTCTGTACCCGCACTACCTCGAGCAGGATTTCCACACCATCACCCCCAACGAATACATGACGCGCGAGGCGGCACTGCAGCGCGCCGAGTACGTCATCACCGCGCGTCTGCCGGACGCCGTGGCGCGCCATCGCCTGCAGATGGAGATCGGCGACCCCTGCCTGGTGCTGCACCGCCGCACCTGGGCGCACGATCAGGTGGCGACCGACGTCATGCTGTGGCACCCGGGCTCGCGCTTCCAGTTTAGCGGGCGCTTCTGAGGCGGCTTTTCCCGGTCTGGCTGCCGGCGCACCGGCACGGCGGCAGTGTACTTGTATAGACAATAGAGCTGCGCTACACTGGCTGAACTTGTATAGACATTAGGGCGCCCTAGCGGTCGCCCGACGGGAGAAGCCAGATGAGCAAGCCGCAGCACGACGCCGGCGACACGGCGACGGTGCCGGGTCGCCCCCCTCGCTACACGCTGATCCGCGCTGCGGCGCTGCAGGCGCGGCCGTGGAAGAACGGCGGGGGGGTGACGCGCGAGATCGCCGTGTTCCCCGAGGGGGCCGGCATGGACGATTTCGTCTGGCGCGTGAGCCTGGCCGACGTCGCGGCGGCCGGGCCGTTCTCGCGCTTTCCCGGCGTCGACCGCACCCTGGTGCTGCTCTCCGGCGACGGCATGGTGTTGCAGCAGGACGACGGCACGCGGCACGCGCTATGCCGCCCGCTCGAGCTGGCCGCCTTTGCCGGCGAGACGCCGATCGACGCCACCTTGCCCGGCGGCGCCACGCGCGACTTCAACCTGATGCTGCGCCGCGATGCCGCCCGGGGCCGCGTCGAGGTGTGGCAGGGGGCCGGCCGGCACGTGCTCGACGGCGACCTGGCGCTGCTGTTCTGCGCGCAGGGCCGGGTCGAGGTATCGCTCGACGATGACGCGCCGATTGCGCTGGACGCCGACGACACCCTGCGCCTCGACACCGCCGCCGCGCTCGCCTGCCGCGTGGAAGGCGACGGCGCGCTGCTCGCCGTCAGCATCTGCCTGCTGCCGCTTACCCCTTCAGACCGTTCTTGAGGTTGGCCGATGACACTTTCCACCCACTCCCTGTTTGCCGAACGCGCGCTGCTGCCCGAGGGCTGGCGCCGTAACGTGCTGCTCTCCTGGGACGCGCACGGCCTGCTGACGGCCGTCGAGCCGGACGCGGCCCTGCCCGCCGGGGTCGAGCGCGCCGCCGGGCCGGTGATCGCCGGCATGCCGAACCTGCACTCGCACGCCTTCCAGCGCGCCATGGCGGGCTTGACCGAGTACCTCGGCCACCCGCAGGACAGCTTCTGGAGCTGGCGCAGCCTGATGTACCGCTTTGCCGCGCGGCTGACGCCGGACACGCTAGAGGCGGTGGCGCGCCAGCTCTACGTCGAGATGGCCAAGGCCGGCTATACCTCGGTGTGCGAGTTCCACTACGTGCACCACGACGCCAACGGCAAGCCTTACGCCAACCCGGCCGAGCATGGCGAGCGCCTGATCGCCGCCGCCGCCGACGCCGGCATCGGCCTCACGCTGCTGCCGGTGCTGTACCAGCAAAGCGGCTTTGGCGCCAAGCCGCCGCTGCCGGAGCAGGCACGCTTCATCGCCAGCACCGACTGGATGCTCGATCTGCTGGCTCGCCTGCGCCGCGACCATCCGCAGCACGCCGGCCTGCGCTACGGCGTGGCGCCGCATTCGCTGCGCGCCGTGACGCCGGCCACGCTGGAGGCGCTGCGCAGCGGCCTGCACGGCGCCGACCCGGGCGCGCCGATCCACATCCACATTGCCGAGCAGACCAAGGAGGTCGACGACTGCGTCGCCGAGCTGGGCAAGCGCCCGGTGCGCTGGCTGCTCGACAACCAGCCGCTCGACGAGCGCTGGTGCCTGGTGCATGCCACCCACATGACGCCGGACGAAACCGCCGACCTGGCGGCGAGCGGCGCGGTGGCCGGCATCTGCCCGACCACCGAGGCCAACCTCGGCGACGGCATCTTCGACGGCGTGGCCTACCTCGCCGCTGGCGGCCACTGGGGCATCGGCTCGGACAGCCATGTCAGCGTGTCGCTGGTCGAGGAGCTGCGCCTCTTGGAATACAGCCAGCGCCTGCGCGACCGGCGCCGCAACGCGCTCGCCAGCGCCGACGCCCCGCTGGTGGCGGACCGGCTCTACGCCCAGGCGGTGGCCGGCGGCGCGCTGGCGACCGGCCGGCCGGTGGCCGGTCTGGCGCTAGGGCAGCGTGCCGACCTGCTGGTGCTCGACGCCGAGCACCCCAACCTGGCGCAGCGCGCGGAGTCGCAGCTGCTGGCCGGGCTGGTGTTCTGCCAGCACGGCGAGACGCCGATCCGCGACGTCTACGCCGGCGGGCGGCGCATCGTCACCGAGCGGCGCCACGTTTCCGAGGCGGCCGCGGCGCGGGGCTACAAGGAAGCCCTGGCCGAACTGCTGGGCTGATCCTCAACCATTTGGGACGGAATTCGAATAATGGATACCCCGATCTACACCCTGCAGCGCGGCAGCGCGCCGCTCCTGATCTCGATGCCGCACGTCGGCACCGAGCTGCCGGCCGAACTCGCCGGGCGCCTGGCGCCGGTGGCGGCCGAGCTGGACGACACCGACTGGCACCTGCCGCGGCTGTACGACTTCGCCGCCGCGCTGGGCGCGTCGATCCTGATCCCGCGCTACTCGCGCTACGTCGTCGACCTCAACCGCCCGCCTGACAACGCCAACCTCTACCCGGGCCAGGACACCACCGGGCTGTGCCCGGTCGACACCTTCGCCAAGGTGCCGCTGTACCGCGCCGGCGAAGAGCCGGACAGCGTCGAGATCGAGCGCCGCGTCGAGTGCTACTGGCGCCCCTACCACCAGGCGCTGCAGGACGAGCTGGCACGCATCAAGGCCGAGCACGGCGTGGCGCTGTTGTGGGAGGCGCACTCGATCCGCTCCGAGGTGCCGCGCTTCTTCGAGGGCCGCCTGCCCGACTTCAACCTGGGCAGCGCCGGCGGCGCCTCGTGCGGCGCGGGCCTGGGCGAACGCCTGCTGGCGGTGGCGCAGGGTTTCCCGGCCTACAGCGCGGTGCTGAACGGCCGCTTCAAGGGCGGCTACATCACCCGCGCCTACGGCCAGCCGGGCGACGGTGTGCACGCCATCCAGCTCGAGCTGTCGCTCGCCACCTACATGGAAGAGCAGGCGCCGTACGCCTACGACGAGGCACGGGCGGCACGGGTGCAGCCGGTGCTGCGCGCGCTGCTGGCGAGCCTGTTGCAGTGGGCGGATCAGCCGGCCTGAGCACCTGTGAATCAATCGGCCGCGCGTCCCTGATCGGGGCGCATGCGCTGCCCTGTACGGGCGAGTTCCGGTGGAGATTCGCTCGGACTTGATCTTCATGTACGCCCTGTCCATTGCGGTTGCTGCGCTGCTCTTTTCCCCGCCGAGGGCAGCGTGCGGCGAGTTGTTTCACCCGCGCTGACGCCTTGGCCGCGGCGGCCACGTTCCTGATGCCGTCGCGGTTCTCCTCGGCGCGCTTGTCAGGCAGACTAGCGTCTATCCGCCATCGCTACGCCGTTCGCCTGATGAATCCCTCGCTGTCCGTCCGCCATTACCTGCCCGAAACGCAGGCCCACAGCCACGACCACGCCCAGCTGGTGTTCGGGCTGGACGGCGCGTTGCAGGTGGACGTGGAAGGACGCGCCGGGCGCATCGCGGCGCAACAGCTGGCGGTGATCCCCTCTGCCTGCCGTCACGCCTTCGCCGGCGACGGCGCCAGCTCCTGCCTGGTGCTGGACGTTCCGTGCGATGCCGAGGCGCTGGCGCGGCTGCTGGGCAGCGGCGCCGACGCCGCGCGCCGCCTGCTCGACACCCCGGGAACGCGGGCGCTGACGCCGGCGCTGGGGGCGCTGGTGAGCGGGCTGGCGGCCTTGCCGTCGCTCGACGACCAGGCCGTCGGCCACCACGGCGCCGCCCTGCTGCTGGCCGGGCTGGCCCAGCCCCAGCCGGCGCTGGCCTTGCCGGGCCTGCCGCTGGCCAGGCTCGACGCCTTCATCGACCGCCATTGCGCCCATCCGCTGCAGGTGCGCGACCTGGCCGAGCAGGCGGGGCTGGCGCCGTCGCGCTTCCACGAACGCTTCCTCGCCGAGACCGGGCTGCGCCCGATGGAGTACGTGCGCCGGCGCCGCCTGCGGTTGGCGCGCCTGCTGCTTATCACCACCGCGCTGCCGGTGGGCGAGGTGGCGGCGCGCACCGGCTACGCCTCGCAGAGCGCCTTCACCAGCGCGCTGGTGCGCGAGTACGGCGAGACCCCGAGCACGCTGCGCCGTGCGGCGCGGGCGGAGTCGCGCGCCAAGCCGGCGTAGCCCCACGACAGATTTTTTTTCTTTCCTTCACTACACTGCCGGACGTAATGGGGCCGGGTGCGTTCGCGCGCCGGCCCGCAACGGACCAATGGGAGTGATGGTGATTCAAGGTGTGCTGTACGGCCTCGCGGCCGGCGCCCTGTGGGGCATGGTGTTTCTGGCGCCACGCGCGCTGTCGGCGTTCTCGCCGCTGGAGCTGGCCTCGTGCCGCTACCTGAGCTACGGCGTGGTGTCGTGGCTGATGTTGTGGCCGGTGTGGCGCACCATGCGCGGGAAACTGCAGCGCGAGGACTGGCTGGCGCTGCTGCGCCTCTCGCTGATCGGCAACATCATCTATTACGTGCTGTTGATCAGCGCGGTGCAACTGGTCGGCATCGCGCCGACCTCGCTCATCATCGGCGTGCTGCCGGTGCTGACCACCTTGATCGGCAGCCGCGAGCACGGCGCCTTGCGCCTCTCCGCGCTGGTCTGGCCGCTGGCGCTGATCATGGCAGGGGTGGCGGCGATCAACCTCGACGTGTTCCTCTACGCGCCGGACCCGGCCCACGGCGGCGCCGGCTGGCTGGTCAAGCTCGGCGGTCTCGCCTGCGCCGTCGCCGCCCTGGTGTCGTGGACCTGGTACGCGGTGGCCAATGCGCGCTACCTGCGCCGCCACCCGCGCTTCAACAGCCACGAGTGGTCGTTGCTGACGGGGGTGTGCACCGGCGCGCTGGCGCTGCTGCTGGCGTTGCCGGCGGGCTGGCTGGCGTTGTCGGTGCCGGCGTCGCCCGGGCGCGACTGGGGGCTGTTCGCTGGCATCACGGTGGCGGTGGCGCTGGGGGCCTCGGTGCTCGGCACCGGCTTCTGGAACGCCGCCAGCCGCCGCCTGCCGCTCACCCTGAGCGGCCAGCTGATCGTGTTCGAGACGCTGTTCGCGCTGTTCTACGGCTTCCTCTACGAGTCGCGCTGGCCGCGTCCGTTCGAGGGCCTGGCGATGCTGCTGCTGTTGGGCGGGGTGCTGTGGTCGTCGTGGCTGCACCTGCAGCCGGCGGAGCCCCTGGCCGACGAGATGCCGGTGTGAGCGCTTGTGAATAAATCGGCTGCGCGCCCCGATCCCGGTCCTGTGATGCTCGCCGTACCACTTGTACGGCTGTGCTTCTCGGATCGGCCTAGGGGCGCTCGCGGCGATTTCTTTCGCAAGCGCCGACCTGGCTCAGCCCAAGCGGTCGTAGCCCGGATGGCCGGGCGGCACCAGTTCGGCGGCGAGGAAGTCGATGAAGGCGCGCACCGCCGGCACCAGCCCGCGCCGGCTCGGGAACACCGCGTGCAGGATGCCGCCGGGGATGATGTAGTCCGGCAGCAGCCTTACCAGCCGGCCCGCCGCGAGGGCGGCATGGCACAGCTGCACCGGCAGTTGCGCCACGCCCAGCCCGGCTTCGGCGGCCTCGGTCAGCACCATCAGGTCGTCGGTGATCAGGCGCGGCTGCTCGATCTGCACGCTGTAGTCGTGGCCGACCGCGTCGAGCAGGGCGAGATGGCCGCGCCCGTCCGGCCAGTTCATCGACAGCGCCGGCAGCCGCGCCACCTCGGCCGGGCTCGCCGGGGTGCCGTATTGCTGCAGTAGCGCCGGGCTTGCCACCAGCACCTGGCGTGCGATGCCTAGGCGGCGCGCCACCAGGCTGGCGCTGTCCTCGATCACGCTGCGCACCCGGATCGCCACGTCGATGCCGTCTTCGATCAGGTCGACGCGGCGGTTGGTCGCCTCCAAGAGCAGCCGCACCTGCGGGTGCTGCTGCATGAAACGCGGCAGCAGCGGGCCCAGCTCGGTCTTGGCCAGCAGCTCCGGACAGCTCACCCGGATCAGGCCGCGTGCCTCGGCGGTGACGCGCGAGACGCTCTCTTCGGCGGCGTCGGCTTCGGCCAACATGGCCTGGCAGTGGTCGTAGAAACTGGCGCCGACCTCGGTCAGCGCCAGCTTGCGCGTAGTGCGCTGCAGCAGGCGCACCCCGAGCTGTTCCTCCAGCCCGGCCACGCGCCGCGACAGGCGCGACTTGGGAATCCCCAGCACGCGGGAGGCGGCGTTGAAGCCGCCGTGTTCGACTACCTTGGCGAAGAACAGCAGATCGTTGAGATCGCGCATGGCGATTGTCCTATAGGTGGAACAATGCTTCTTATTTTAGCCGTCTAGTGGCGATTGGCGATAAAACCTACCATGCACCTGTACCCACTTTTTACAGGAGCACCACCATGAAACTGCTTCACCTCGATTCCAGCATCCTCGCCGGCAACTCCGTTTCGCGTCAGCTGACCGCTGCCCTGGTCGACAACGTGCGTCGCCAGCACCCGGCCATCGAAGTCAGCTACCGTGACCTGGCTGGTACCTCGATCGCCCACCTGTCCGGCGAGATCATCGGCGCCAACTTCACCCCGGAAGCCGACTGGAACGCCACCCAGCGCACCGAGAAGGCGCTGTCGGAAGAGCTGATCGCCGAGTTCCTGGCCGCCGACGTGATCGTGATCGGCGCACCGATGTACAACTTCTCGATCCCGTCGCAGCTCAAGGCCTGGATCGACCGCGTTGCCGTGGCCGGCCGCACCTTCAAGTACGGCGAGAATGGCCCGGTCGGTCTCGCCGGCGGCAAGAAGGTGCTGATCGCCTCCAGCCGCGGCGGTGTCTACTCCACCGAACAGGGTCGCCTGATGGACTTCCAGGAAGACTACCTGAAGACCGTGCTGGGCTTCCTCGGCATCACCGACATCGAGTTCGTGCGTGCCGAAGCGGTCAACATGGGCGACGACAAGCGCGCTACCGCGATTCATGCGGCGAAGTCGGCGATTGCTTCCATCGCCGTGTAACCCATCCCATTAGGCGGCTGTGCCTGTGCATCTTGAGCGCCGGCAGTACTGCGTGCCAATCTTCGATTGGCTCAGCGATCAGGAATCCTCATGGACTCTGTGTCCATTCCGGTTCCTGCGCGCTGGCGGCGCTCAACCTGCTTTGGCTCGCTCGCCGACTGGGACAGGTTCTCTTGTTTGCTATTGTTGGCAAGATCACCAAAGGGGCTTCGGCCCCTTTTCTCATGCTGTCTTCCCGCCCCTGTCCGCGCTAGCATTCAGGGGAGAGGAGGGCGTGGCATGGACATCCTGGCGCTGATCGGGGAACAAAGGTTGGCCGAAGCGGCGGAGAAGGGCGAGCTGAGCCACCTGGCCGGCGAGGGGCAGCCGCTACCGGAGGACGACATCAGCCCGCTGGTGCCGCCAGAGCAGCGTATGGCCTGGCGCATCCTGAAGAACGCCGGCTACCTGCCGCCGGAGCTGGCGGCGCGGCGCGAGGCGGTGGAACTGGCGCTGACGCTGGACGGCGCCGAGGGCGAGGTGCTCGCGCGTGGCCTGAAGCGCCTGGCGCTGCTCAACCAGCGCCTGAGCGACGCCGGCTTGCCGACCGTGAGCGCGGACGGCGCCTACGGCGCCAAGCTCTTGCGCCGGCTAGAGCGCTGACGGGACGAACGGCGCTGCCGCAGCGGCCCGCCGTTTGTTACGATGGAGGTTTGCTAGCCATCCATCCCGTCATCCCGGACCCGCCATGAGTCAATACTGGAGTGCCACCGTTTCCCGCCTGACGCCGTACACCCCCGGCGAACAGCCGCAGCACCAGCGCCTGATCAAGCTCAACACCAACGAAAACCCCTACCCGCCGTCGCCGCGCGCCATCGAGGCGATGGGGCGCGAGCTGGGCGCGTCGCTGCGCCTCTATCCCAACCCGGACGCCACGCCGCTCAAGGCCGCGATCGCGCGCCGCCACGGCCTGACCCCGGCCCACGTGTTCGTCGGCAACGGTTCGGACGAGGTGCTGGCGCACGCCTTCTGCGCGCTGCTCAAGCACGAGCTGCCGATCCTGTTCCCGGACATCAGCTACAGCTTCTACCCGACCTACTGCAAGCTCTACGACGTCGACTACCGCACCGTGCCGCTGGCCGACGACTTCAGCCTGCGGATCGACGACTATCGGGTGCCGTGCGGCGGCATCGTCTTCCCCAACCCCAACGCTCCGACCGGCCGCCTGCTGGCGCTGGACGCGATCGAAACGCTGCTGGCGGCGCAGCCGCAGCGCGTGGTGGTGGTGGACGAGGCCTACATCGACTTCGGCGGCGACAGCGCCATTTCGCTGGTGGAGCGCCATCCCAACCTGCTGGTGGTGCAGACCTTGTCCAAGTCGCGCTCGCTGGCCGGCTTGCGCGTCGGCTTCGCGGTGGGGCACCCGGCGCTGATCGACGCGCTGGAGCGGGTCAAGAACAGCTTCAACTCCTACCCGCTCGACCGCATGGCGATCGTCGGCGCCACCGCCGCGATCGAGGACGAGGACCATTTCGACCGCACGCGCCGCGCCGTGATGGCGAGCCGCGAGGCGCTGACCGCCGGCCTGGCAGCGCTCGGCTTCGAGGTGCTGCCGTCGGCCGCCAACTTCGTGTTCGCGCGCCACCCCGACCACGACGCCGCCACCCTGGCCGCCGCGCTGCGCAGCGAGGGCATCATCGTGCGCCACTTCAACGCGCCGCGCATCGCGCAGTTCCTGCGCATCACCGTCGGCACCGATGCCGAGTGCCAGGCGCTGCTGGAATCGCTGCGCGCCAAGCTGGGCTGAGGCCGTCGTCCTTCGCTGCCGCCGGACAGCAGCATGGCCGCCGTCGCGTGAGCGAGGGCGGCCATGTCTTTTCCGGGCGACCTAACTCCAACTTGCGCCGATCGGTTCGACCGGGGCTAGGAAGCCGCGGCAGAGCCGGGACTCAACGCCGCGGCGGCAGCGGCCGGCTGGCGCCGACCACGCCCGCCACGATCAGCGCCATGCCGAGCAGCGAGCCCGCGCCCGGCATTTCGCCGAACAGCGGCAGCGCCAGCAGCGAGGCCAGTACCGGGGTCAGCGCGCCGGCCGCGGCGGCGGTGTCGGCACCGAGGCGCGAGATGGCGATGGCGTAGCACAGCGTCGAGACCAGCCCCACCCCCAGCCCCTGGATCAGCCCCTGCAGCGCCAGCTGGCTCGCCGGGAGGGTCAGCAGCCCGAGCGGGGGATGCAGCAGCAGCCACGGCAGCAGTAGCGCCAGCGAGCCGGTCGAGATCAGCGCCGCGCCTTCCAGCGGCGACAGCCCGGAGCGGCGCAGCGCCAGCGTGTAGTTGGCCCACATCAGGCTGCCCAGCAGGAACAGCGCATAACCCCGGCCCAGTTCGCCCTGGCCGTGGTTGAGCGTCATCAGCACCAGCACCCCGGCGCCGATCAGCAGCAAGGCCGGCAGGCGCGCCGTCGGCGGGCGCTGGCGGTACAGCAGCGCGCCCAGCACGGCGACCAGCAGCGGCAGGGTGCCGGGAATCAGCGTGCTGCCGTCGGCCACCGGGGCGTGGCGCATGCCGAGGCCGGCGATCAGGAAGTAGGGCAGGCCGGCGCCCACCAGGATCGACGCCAGCAGCGGCCACGGCACCGCCGCGATGCGGCGCCAGCGCCGCACCAGCAGCGGCAGGAAGCCGAGCCCGGCCGGGGCGAAGCGGATCAGCGCCAGCTCCTCGGGGCGCAGCTGGGCGCGCGCGCCGGCACGCAGCGACACGAAGAAGCTGGACCAGATCAGCACGGTCACCGCCAGCGCGGCGAGGCCGGCGACGAGGCCGGGGCGCGGAGCGGCGGCGGGCAGGGCGAGGGTGGCGGCGGACATGGCACGGCTCCGGAAGGGGGATAAGCCGATTATCGGCGCGCCAGCGGAGGGTTATCCGGCAATGTGCGACAAGGTTGGCGTTTTTATTGGTGGAAGTCGGCGTAAAAACGCTATAGTTGGTCGATTCGACCAATGGGGACATGGCCATGGACCGCATCGACCGGCAACTGCTGGAACTGCTGCAACGCGAGGGGCGCCTCAGCACCGCCGAACTGGCCGAGCGCGTGGCGCTGTCGCCGACCCCGGTGGCGCGTCGGCTCAAGCGGCTGGAGGAGGACGGCATCATCAGCGGCTACCGCGCGGTGCTGGACCGCCGCCGCCTCAAGCTCGCCACCACGGTGTTCGTCAGCGTGCGCCTGATGCACCATCGCGAGGACGCCTCGCGCCTGTTCGAGGAGGCGCTGTCGCTGATGGACGAGGTGATCAGCTGCCACGTGGTGTCGGGCGCCTACGATTACCTGTTGGAAGTGGTGGTGCCGGACCTGCCGGGCTACGAGCGCGTGGTGCGCAAGCTGCAGACGCTCAGCATGGTGCAGGACATGACCAGCAACTTCGCCATCCGCCCGGTCAAGACCGGCGCGCCGCTGCCGCTCGACGCGCTGGAGTGAGAGCGAGGCGAAAGGTTGGGCGAAGCACGGCCAACACTGGATTCGGCAGAGGGAACGGGATTGTCGGGTGACTGAAGCGCAGCGCCAGCCATCGCCCGATGGGTGAGATCATCCGATGGAGTAGGGTTACTGCGGTTGCGTACCGTCAGGGCAGAGTCCGCTTGCAGCCAGGTTGTCGGATGGGTCAGCGCAACCCATCCCCCCGGTGCGCTGGACGCGCGCCGCCATCCTGCCTGCCGTATTACAGCCAGTCGCGCGCCGGCAAAAACTTCTCGTACAGCTCCGCTTCGGGCGAGCCCGGTTCGGGCTGGTAGCCGTATTCCCAGCGCACCAGCGGCGGCATCGACATCAGGATCGACTCGGTGCGCCCGCCCGACTGCAGGCCGAACAGCGTGCCGCGGTCCCACACTAGGTTGAACTCGACGTAGCGCCCGCGCCGGTAGAGCTGGAACTGGCGCTCGCGCTCGCCCCACGGCGTGTCCTTGCGCCGCGCCACGATCGGCAGGTAGGCGTCGAGGTAGCCGTTGCCCACCGCCTGCAGGAAGGCGAAGCTCTGCTCGAAGCCCCAGGCGTTGAGGTCGTCGAAGAACAGGCCGCCGACGCCGCGCGCCTCGTGGCGGTGCTTGAGGAAGAAATACTCGTCGCACCAGCGCTTGTAGTTGGGGTAGACCTCGGCGCCGAACGGCTGGCACAGGTCGTGCGCCACGTGGTGCCAGTGGCGCGCATCCTCCTCGAAGCCGTAGAACGGCGTCAGGTCGAAGCCGCCGCCGAACCACCACACCGGCGCCTCGCCCTCCTTCTCGGCGATGAAGAAGCGCACGTTGGCGTGGCTGGTGGGGACGTAGGGGTTCTCCGGATGCACCACCAGCGACACGCCCATCGCCTCCCAGCGCCGTCCCGCCAGCTCCGGACGGTGCGCAGTGGCCGAGGGCGGCAGGGTGTCGCCGGTGACGTGCGAGAAGTTGACGCCGGCCTGCTCGAACACCGCGCCGCCGGTCAGCACGCGGCTCCTGCCGCCGCCGCCCTGCTCGCGCTGCCAGCTGTCCTCGACGAACGACGCGCCGCCGTCGGCCGTTTGCAGCGCGGCGCAGATGCGGTCCTGCAGGTCGGTGAGGAAGGCGTGCACCACCGTAGAGGAAAAGTGACTCATTCGCGGTATCCTAGCGTGATCGTTAGCGCGGCATTGTAACCGACAGCGCCGCCCGGCAAGGAGCATTCATGATCACGTTGTATACCTGGGGCACGCCCAATGGAAGAAAAGTCTCGATCCTGCTCGAAGAGCTGGGTCTGGGCTACCGGGTGGAGCCGATCGACATCGGCCAGGGCGACCAGTTCTCGCCGGCCTTCCTGGCGGTCAACCCCAACGGCAAGATCCCGGCCATCGTCGACAGCAACGGCCCGGAAGGCGGTCCGATCACCGTGTTCGAGTCCGGCGCCATCATGATCTACCTGGCGGAGAAGCACGGCCGCTTCCTGCCCGCCTCGGGCTTTGCGCGCTACCAGGCGTTGCAGTGGCTGATGTTCCAGATGGGTGGCTTCGGCCCGATGCTGGGGCAGACCCACCACTTCCTGTGCTACGCCCCGGAAAAGGTGCCGTACGCCATGGAGCGCTACCACAAGGAAACCCAGCGCCTGTACGGCGTGCTGGACGCCCGGCTGGGCGAAACCCCTTACGTCGCGGGCGACTACAGCATCGCCGACATGGCGCTCTACCCCTGGGCGGCGCGCCACGAGTGGCACGACATCGATCTTTCCGCCTATCCCCACGTCGAGCGCTGGTACCACGAGATCGGGGCGCGGCCGGCGGTGATACGCGGCATGGCGGTGCCGGGCTGAGAGCCACGAACAAAACCCTCTTGGCGTTGTTGCGCGGCCTTGCCGTACTACTTGTACTGTCTGCGGCCGCGCGCCTAGCCAAGACCGCTACGCTGGGTTTTGTTCGCGGCTCTAGGCTTATCCCATTAGGCGGCTGCGCTTTCGTATCTTGGGTGCGAAGGATGGGTGGAGGCCCCCTTCCTTCGCGACGCTTCGCTTGCCTCGCTCAGTCAGTGCCGTAACCCATCGGTGATGGGTTACGCTGCGCGTCACCCATCCTCCCGTTGTTCACTTCAGCAACACACCCACCCCGGCGTTCACCAGCGCGCCGCCGACGATCAGCCAGCCGCACAGGCAGGCCGCCAGCCCGAGCGGGGCGAGGCCGGCACGGCGGATCGCCGACACCTGGGTGTGCAGTCCCAGCGCGCCCATCGCTGCCGCCAGCAGCAGGGTATCGAGCTGCAGCAGCCCGGCGCGCCAGGCCGGCGGCAGCCAGCCCAGGGAGTTGACGCCGGCCAGCACGACGAAACCCAGTGCAAACCACGGAATGGTGAGGCGACGCGCGTTGTCGCCGCTGGCGCCGCGTTCGCGCCGTGCCTGGAACGCCGACAGCAGCAGCAGGAACGGCGCCAGCATCATCACCCGCATCATCTTGGCGATCACCGCCACCTCGGCCGCCTGCTCGCTCACCGCGCGCCCGGCCGCCACCACCTGCGCCACCTCGTGCAGCGTCGAGCCGGCGAACAGTCCGAAATGCCGGCTATCCAGGCCGTGCAGTCCGGCCGCCTGGGCCAGCGCATAGAGCCCGGGGTAGAGGAACATGCCCAGCGTGCCGAACACCACCACGGTGGCCACCGCCACCGCCACCTTCTCGGCCCCGCCGCGCGCCACCGGCTCGGTGGCCAGCACCGCCGCCGCACCGCAGATGGCGCTGCCGGCGCCGATCAGCATGGCGCTGTCGCGCTCCAGCCCGAACCAGCGCGGCCCGAGCCAGCACGCCAGCAGGAAGGTGCTGGAGAGCATCACGACGTCGATCAGGACGCCGGCCGGGCCGACCGCGGCGATGTCCTGCAGCGTCAGGCGCAGCCCGAACAGCACGATGCCTAGGCGCAACAGGCGCTGCTTGGCGAGCTGCACGCCGCTGTCGCAGCGCGGCGCCAGCATCGGGTAGACGCTGTTGCCCAGGGCGATGCCGCCGACGATGGCGAGCGTCAGCGCCGACAGGCCGAGCTTTTGCAGTGCCGGGAGGGTAGCCAGGAGTAGTGCCGCTGTCGCCAGCAGCAGGGTCAGTGCCAGGCCGGGCAGCGTCTTTCGGATGTATGGAATAAACATATCGTCAAATGGAATAAGTGGGGGTGACGCCACGATAGCGCTCGGCCATTCAGTGGTAAAACGGATAAAATTACTGATATCAATTAGTAAAACCGATTAATAAGGCCTGACCATGACGCTCAAACTCACCCTGCGCGAACTGGCGGTGTTCGTCGCCGTGGCGGACTGCGCCACCGTGACGCGCGCCGCCGATACCCTGGCGATGACCCAGTCGGCCGCCAGCCAGGCGCTGGCATCGCTGGAGAGCGGGCTGGCGGCGGCGCTGTTCGACCGCGTCGGCCGGCGCCTGCTGCTCAACGAGCACGGCCGGCTGCTGCTGCCGCGGGCGCGCGCCCTGCTCGACCAGGCGCAGGAGCTGCAGGGGCTGTTCAGCGGCGGCGCCATCGACCTGCGCCTGGGCGCCAGCACCACGGTGGCCAATTACCTGCTGCCGGAGCGCATCGCCGCGTTCCGCCTGGCCCACCCGCAGGCGCGGGTCGAGCTGGAGGTGGCCAATACCCGCGACATCGTCGAGGCGGTGGCGGCGTTCCGCGTCGACGCCGGCTTCATCGAGGGGCCGTGCCACCATCCCGAGCTGGTGGTGACGCCGTGGCTGGACGACGAGCTGGTGCCGTTCTGCGCCGCCGCGCACCCGCTGGCGGGGCGAGAGCTGACGCTGGAGGAGCTGGCGGCGGCGCCGTGGCTGCTGCGCGAGCCCGGTTCCGGCACGCGCGAGGAGGTGGAGCGGCTGCTGTTGGCGCAGCTGGGCCGCGTCAACCTGGTGATGGAGCTGGGCAACTCAGAGGCGCTCAAGCGCGCGGTGGCGGCCGGGCTCGGCGTGAGCTGCCTGTCGCGGCGCGTGATCGACGACCTGCTGCAGGGCGGCAGCGTGGTCGAGCTCGCCACCGCGCTGCCGCGCCTGATGCGCCGCTTCCATCGCATCGTGCACCGCGACAAGACCCTCACCCAGGGCCTCAGCCAGTTCCTTGACATGGCGGGCGACTGAGCCCCCGCTTCGGCCAACCTTCGCACTCCCCGGGCTGTCCCGCACGGGTCATTCCGCCCGGTTGCGGCGCCGACCTGACAGAGTGTTAGGCCGGCTTGTCGCTTTGCCTGGAAAACCCCGTTAAATCAGCCGATTAGCAAGCTGTGCGCGAGCGTTCGGATGCCTAGAATTTCCCTGCGGTTCCACTAACTCGACGGGGAAAACCATGCAATTGAATCTGGCATTAATCGGCTACGGCGGCGTCAACCAGGGACTGGTCGACGTGCTCCGGCAGAAGGGGGCGCGGCTGCAACGGCAGTACGGCCTGGAACTCAAGGTGGTGGCGGTGACCGACCTGCGCGGCGGCCTGGTGTGGAACCGCGGCGGGCTGGATCTGGCTGCGCTGGCTGCGGTGCCGGCCAACGGCTTCTCGTTTAGCGAGCTGGCCGGCAGCGACGGCGGCTACCACACTGACCTCACCCTGGAGCGTACGCTCGAGCTGCTGGCTGCCGACTTCATCGACGTGGTGGTGGAAGCCACCTTCACTGACCCCGCCAGCGGCGAGCCGGCGCTGACGCACTGCAAGGCCGCGTTGTCGCACGGCAAGCACGTCGTCACCACCAACAAAGGTCCCATTGCGCTGGCGCTCTCCACGCTGCAGCAGCTCGCCGAGTCCGGCCGCGCTCGCCTCAAGTACGAAGGCGCGGTGATGAGCGGCACCCCGGTGCTGCGCCAGCTCTCCACCACGCTGCGCGGCTGCGACTTCAACGGTTTCGCCGGCATCCTCAACGGCACCTCCAACTTCGTGCTGGGCCAGGTCGAGCAGGGTCGGTCGATGGCCGAGGCGATCCGCGAGGCGCAACGGCTGGGCTACGCCGAGGCCAACCCGGCGGCCGACATCGAAGGCCACGACGTGCAGCTCAAGGTCACCATCCTCGCCAACGCGCTGTGGGACGCCCGCCTGCAGCCGGGCGACGTGCCGTGCCGGGGCATCACCCAGCTATCCGAGGACGACATCCGCGCCGCGCGCGCCGAAGGCGGCGCCTGGAAACTGATCGGCCAGGCCACGCGCCAGGCCGCCAGCGTCGCGCCGCAGCGCCTGCCCGCCGGCCATCCCTTGCTGGCCGCCACCGGCGCCACCAACGCCATCGCCTTCGACACCGACCTCTTGGGTCGGGTGACGATCAGCGGCCCGGGTGCCGGCCGCGTCGAAACCGCCTTCGCCATCCTGTCCGACCTGATCGAGCTCGCCGACGAGCTCGCCATCCCGCACAAGGAGTGACCATGGACCGCGCAGAACCCCCGATCATGGCCGCCGCGCGTCAGCCGGCGCTGGCGGTGTACGCCAAGTTCGACGGCGCGCCGCTGGGCGAGGTGGCGCTCACCCCGGCCGAGGCCGCCGACGCCATCGTGGCACGCGCCGAAGCCGGGCGCCACGCCGCGCGCGCACTGCCGCGCCACGAGCGTGCCCGCCTGCTCGGCGCCGTGGCCGACGAGGTCGAACAGCACGCCGAGGAATTCGCCCGAACCATCGCGCTGGAAGCCGGCAAGGTGATGCGCCAGGCGCGCAAGGAAGTGGCGCGCTGCGTCAACACCCTGCGCCTGTCGGCGGAGGAGGCCAAGCGCTTGGCCGGTGAAATCATCCCGTTCAGCGCCTACCCCGGTTCGGAGAACCGCAGCGGTCATTACACGTTGGAGCCGCTCGGCGTGATTCTCGCCATCACCCCGTTCAACGACCCGCTCAACCTGGTGGCGCACAAGCTCGGCCCGGCGCTGGCCGCCGGCAACGCGGTGATCCTCAAGCCGTCGAAACTGGCGCCGCTGTCGGCGCAACGGCTGGTCGAGGCGTTCTGGCGCGCCGGCTTGCCGCGCCAGGCGCTGCAGATCGTGCACGGCGAGCGCGCGCTGCTGGAGCGCCTGGTGGCCGACCGCCGCATCCGCATGATCTCGTTCACCGGCGGCCCGGAAACCGGCGAGGCCATCACGCGCCAGGCCGGGCTGAAGAAGATGGCGATGGACCTCGGCGGCAACGCCCCGGTCATCGTCACTGCCGACGCCGACCTCGACGACGCCGTGGCGAGCTGCGTCTCCGGCGCGTTCTGGGCCGCCGGGCAGAACTGCATCGGCACCCAGCGCATCCTGGTCGCCGCCGCGATCTACCCGCCGTTCGTGGAGCGCTTCGCGCTCGCCACCGGACGCCTGCGCGTCGGCAACCCGCTCGACGAGGAGGCCGACATGGGGCCGATGATCAGCGAGGCCGAGGCGCGGCGCATCGAGGGCTGGGTCGAGGAGGCGATCGGGCAGGGCGCGCGCGTGCTCACCGGGCACCGCCGCGACGGCGCGCTGTACGCCCCCACGGTGCTGCTCGACGTGCCGCGCACGGCGCGCGTGTGGCGCGACGAGGTGTTCGCCCCGGTGGTGTCGATCGTGCCGTTCTCCGACCTCGACCAGGCGGTGGCGCTCGCCAACGACTCGGAAAGCAGCCTGCACGCCGGGGTGTTCAGCCGCGATCTCGACACCGCGCTGACGTTGGCCGAAGCGCTCGAGGCCGGCGGCGTGATGATCAACGACTCCTCCGACTACCGCTTCGACGGCATGCCGTTCGGCGGCGCCAAGTACGGCAGCCTGGGGCGCGAAGGGGTGCGCTTCGCGGTGCACGAGATGTCGCAGCCCAAGGTGTTCTGCCTGCGCCGCCAGCCGGCGCCCCGTTCCTGAACCCGCGCCGCGCCGCCACCCTCCGGCGGTGCGGCATCCACAAGGAGTACGCGATGAGCGACGGCAACAGCCGCGAGGTGCTGCGGGTCGAGGACCTGCACAAATCCTTCGGCGGCATCGAAATCCTCAAGGGCATCACGCTGGCGGCCAAGCCGCACGACGTGATCAGCATCCTGGGCAGCAGCGGCTCCGGGAAGAGCACCTTCCTGCGCTGCATCAACTTCCTGGAAACCCCGGACTGCGGCCGCATCAGCGTCAACGGCGAGCAGATCCGCCTGCGCCAGGACGGCAAGCGCGGCGCCTTCGTCGCCGAGGACCCGGCGCAGATCGTCAAGATGCGCCGCAAGCTGGCGATGGTGTTCCAGCAGTTCAACCTGTGGGCGCACATGACGGTGCTGCAGAACGTGATGTTCGCGCCGATGCGCGTGCTGAAGATCGACAAGAAGGACGCCGAGCTCACCGCGCTGGCGATGCTGGAGAAGGTCGGCCTGGCGGAAAAGCGCCACCACTACCCGAGCCAGCTCTCCGGCGGCCAGCAGCAGCGCGTCGCCATCGCCCGCGCGCTGGCCATGGAGCCCGACGTGATGCTGTTCGACGAGCCGACCTCGGCACTCGACCCGGAGCTGGTGGGCGAGGTGCTGAAGGTGATGCGCGCGCTGGCCGAGGACGGCCGCACCATGCTGGTGGTCACGCACGAGATGGGTTTCGCGCGCGAAGTGGCGAGCCGCGTGGTGTTCCTGCATCAGGGCCGGGTGGAGGAGGACGGCCCGCCGCACGAGGTGTTCACCAGCCAGAAGTCGCCTCGTTTCCAGAAGTTCCTGTCCAGCATGTCCAACAAGTAAAACATCCGGAGAAATAGACCATGAAACGTATCGTTCAAGCCTTGCTCGTCGGCGCCGCCGTCGCCACTTCCAGCGCCTACGCCGAGGACGTCGTCCGCATCGGCACGCTGGCCGATTACGCCCCGTTCGAATACCGCGACCCGAGCGGCCAGCTCAAGGGCATGGAGATCGAACTGGGCCAGCAGATGTGCCAGCACATGCGGGTCAAGTGCCAGTGGGTGACCATGGACTTCGACGCGCTGATCCCGGCGCTCAAGGCGCACAAGATCGACGCCGCGCTGGCGCAGATGTCGGTCAACCCGGAGCGCCTCAAGACCGTCGACTTCAGCCGCATCTTCACCATCGCCCCGGTGCAGTACGTCGCCAAGGGGCTCACCGGCATCAGCGACAACCCGGCCTCGCTGCGCGGCAAGACGGTGGGGGTGCAAAGCGGCTCGATCCACGAGAGCTACCTCAAGACGCGCCTGCCCAGCGCCAGCTCGGGCATCGAGATGAAGGTCTACCAGGGCCTCGACCAGGCCTGGCTCGACCTGCAGGCCGGCCGCATCCAGGCGGTGCTGGCGGACAGCACGGTGGGGCTCGACTGGATCACCAAGGAGGGCCGCAAGGGCGGCTTCGTGCTGGTCGGCAAGCCGGTAGCCGACCCGGAAATCTTCGGCGAGGGCACCGCGGTGGCGGTGCGCAAGGGCGACGCCAGGTTGAAGGCGCGCTTCGACCAGGCCATCGCCACGGTGCTCGGCAACGGCAGCTTCGCCGCGGTCAACAAGCAGTACTTCCCGTTCAGCATCGCCCCCGTGGCGGCCAAGTAAGGCCCGGGCCGGCGCCCGCGCGCCGGCCTTTTCTTCCACCACGAGGAACACAACCATGAACGATCTGGCCGACTACGCCAACCAGCTCCTGGCCGGGGCGCTGGTGACCATCGAGCTGGCGCTGACGTCGCTGCTGTTCGGGCTGCTGCTGGGCCTGGCGGCGGCGTGGGCCAAGCTGGCGCCAAGCCCCTGGCTGCGCCACCCGGTGACCTTGCTCAGCAACGTGCTGCGCGGCATCCCGGAGTTCCTGATCATCCTGATCTTCTACTTCGGCCTCTCCAACTTCCTCGCCGACCATTTCGACGGCGCCATCGAGATCAGCCCCTTCTTCGGCGGCGTGTTCGCGTTGTCGATCATCTTCGCGGCGTACTCGTCCGAGGTGTTCCGCGGCGCCTTTCTCGAGGTCGGCCGCGGCCAGCTCGAGGCCGGCCAGGCGTACGGGCTCAACCGCCTCCAGCTGTTCTGCTTCATCCGCCTGCCGCTGGCGTGGCGCACCGCGCTGCCCAGCCTCAACAACATGTGGCAGTCGCTGCTCAAGGACACCTCGCTGATCTCGGTGGTGGGGCTGGAGGACATGCTGCGCAAGGCGCAGATCGGGGCGCAGTACACCAAGCAGCCGTTCCTGTTCTACGCCGCGGTGGCGCTGGTCTACCTGCTGCTGCTGGCCGCCTCCAACCCGCTGTTCGGGGCGCTGGAAAAATCCGCCAACAAGGGCTTCCGCTGAGGAGAACGACGATGCTTTACGACTACCTGGGATTCGCGTTCGAGCACGGACAGGAACTGCTGGACGGGCTGTGGATCACGCTCAAGCTGCTGGCGCTGTCCTCGCTGGGGGGCTTTTTGCTGGCGCTACCGCTGGCGGTGGCCAGGGTGTCGCCGAACCGCACCCTGGCGGCGCTGGCGCGCGGCTACTCGGCGCTGTTTCGCGGCACCCCGCTGTTGGTGCAGATCTTCATCCTCTACTACGGCTTCAGCCAGTTCGAGGCGGTGCGCAACTCGCCGGCGTGGTTCGTGCTGGCCGACGCCTTCAACTGCGCGCTGCTGGCGCTGACGCTGAATATCGCCGCCTATATGGCGGAAGACCTGCGCGCCGGTATCATCGGGGTCCCGCACGGCGAGAAGGAGGCGGCGCTGGCCTACGGCATGGGCCGTTGCGGCAGCTACCTCCACATCATCCTGCCGCGCGCCATCGGCATCGCCGCCCCGGCGCTCGGCAACGAAGTGGTGTCGCAGCTCAAGGCCAGCGCCCTGGCCAGCGTGATCACGGTACTGGAGATGACCGGCGTGGCGCGGCGCTTCTCGGCGCAGAGCTACAGCACCGATCCGCTGATCGTGGCCGGCCTGCTCTACGTCGCGGTCACGCTGCTGCTCTCGCTGCTGGCGAGGTTGGCCGAACGCAGGATCAATTGCCATCAGCCGCGCTGAGCTGATGGCACTCGCCGCCGTCCGGCAAGGGGCCGGACGCGGCGCATAACGGAGAAAGAGAACATGGCATACAGGCCCGAAACCCTGGTGGTGCACGCCGACTACGACGTCACCGACGACAAGACCGTGGCACCGTCCATCCATTATTCCGCCACCTTCAAGGCGGCCGACGCCGCCGAGTTCGCGGAAATGTCGGAAGTCCCGCAGCACCCGCGCAACTACACCCGCTACGGCAACCCGGTGCACGAGCGTGTGAAGAAGATCATGGCCGAGCTGGAAGGCACCGAAACCGCGCTGGTTACCGCCTCGGGCATGGGCGCGGTGGCGGCCACGCTGCTCACCTTCGTCGGGGCCGGCGACCACGTCATCGGCCAGACCAGCCACTACATGAGCACCACGCGCCTCATGGACGAGATGCTGCGCCGGTTCGGCGTCGAGGTGACTTTCGTCGAGCAGGGCGACCCGGAGGCGTTCCGCCGCGCCATCCGTCCCAACACCAAGTTCATCATGCTGGAGACGCCGGCCAACCCGCTGCTGACGCTGACCGACTTGGCCGCGATCACCGCCATCGCGCGCGAGCACGGCGTGCTCACCATCGCCGACAACACCTTCGCCACCCCGCTCAACCAGCGCCCGCACGACCTCGGCGTCGACATCGTGCTGCACAGCGCCACCAAGTACCTGGGCGGCCACCACGACCTCACCGCCGGGGTGATCTGCTGCAGCCACGAACAGGCCGAGCGCATCTGGAAGACGCACATCACGCTGGGCTCGGTGCTGTCGCCGATGGACGCCTGGCTGCTGCTGCGCGGGCTGCGCACGCTGCCGATGCGCATCGAGCGCATCAACGCCAACGCCCAGGCGCTGGCCGAGACGCTGGAAGCCCACCCCAAGATCGAATCGGTGCTCTACCCGGGGCTCGCCAGCCACCCGCAGCACGAGCTGGCGCGCCGCCAGATGAAAGGCGGCAGCGGCATCGTGGCGTTCTCGGTGCAGGGCGGCTACGCCGAGGCCGAGCGCTTCGTGTCGCTGCTCGAACTGCCGCTCAACGCCGCCAGCCTGGGCGGGGTCGATTCGCTGGTGATCCACACCGCGGCGATGTGGGCCGGCACCATGACGCCGGAGCAGATGGCGGCCTCGGGCATTCCGCTCAACGCCCTCCGCTACGCGGTCGGCGTGGAGCACATCGACGACATCAAGGCCGACGTGCTGCAGGCGCTGGAACGGCTGTAACGGCGGAACGGGAGGGGGCCGGGGCCTGGCGCCCCGGCCTCGTCAGGGGGGATCAGGGGTGCCGGCGGTCGACCACGGACGACAGCACAAAGTGCGTCTTGGTGTTTTCCACCCCGGGCAGGCTGGAAATGACCGACCAGATCTCGTTGATGCGCTCGTGCGAGCGCGCCTCCACCGTCAGCAGCAGGTCGATGTCCCCGCTCAGCACCGCGCAGTAGGTCACCTCGGGGATCGCCGCGATGGCGCGCGTGACGTCGCTGCCGCGCATGCGGTCCTTGCGGTAGACCTGTATCACCGCCGGCACCAGGGTCTCGCTGCCGTGCGGGCGCTGCTGGCGGATGGTGTAGGCCGCGATCACGCCGTGCGCCTCCAGGCGGTCGATGCGCTGGCGCGTGGCCTGGCGCGACAATCCCACCTTCAGCGCCAGCGTCGACACCGGGGTGCGCGCGTCGCGCGACAGTTCGTTGAGAATCTTGCGGTCGATGGTGTCGAGGTCGTTATCGTGCATGGTCTCTCCCTCCGGGCGGGTGGCGCCGGGTCAAGGGCTGGGCAGGAATGAGGGTGCCGGGCGCGGCGCGGGCTAGCCTTCCGCGCCCTCGAGCGGCACGAACAGGCTGGTTTTCAGGGTATTCAGCACCACGTTGGTGGTGATGCGCCGGATCATCGGGTTGCCCTTCATCACCTCGGCGGTGAGCCGGTCGTAGCTCTCCACGTCCCGCGTGGTGATGATGGCGATCAGGTCCGCCGAGCCGGTCACGTAGTAAATCTGCTGGATCGCGTCGACGTGGCGCGCCCACTCGCGAAACCGCGCCACCGTGTCGTAGTTGTCGCGCTCGATTTCCAGCGCCGCGATGAAGGTCATGGGGCGGCCGACCACGGCCTGGTCCAGCACCGCGATCTCCGCCGCGATGATCTTGTCGCTGCGCAGCCGTTTCAGGCGCTTTTGCACGGCAGAGGTCGACAGCCCCAGTTGCGCGGCGATCGCCTCGGCCTTGAGCGAGCAGTCGCGCTGCACCAGCACCAGAATCTTGCGGTCGAAGGCGTCGAGAGTAGCGGGCATGGCGAAGTCCAATCCAGCGGGGTTACAGGTAGAACGGATGCGCGGGGCTCACCCCGGCGCACGCTCTGACCTGATCGAGCGCCGCCATCAGCGCATCCCGCGCCTCCGCTGCGGAACCCGCGAAGCGCACCGGGGGTAGCGCCAGAGTATCGATTTCGTGCGGCAGGCGATAGGGCCGCTCGTTGCCGAACTCGCCCTTGGCGATAAGCGCCGTGCCCCGCATGCCGAGCAGGCTCAGGCACAGATAGCCCGGAGCGCCCGACCGCAGCGCCTGCCACAGCGGGGCGTACACCGTGTCGAGTTGCCGCAGCAGCGGGATTTCGTACGAGCCCGGCCACCAGACGCGGGGCTCGCTCGACCACAGCCCGCAGGGCAGGGCCGCCACGATTTCCACGGCACCGTCACTCCCCACGTCGGCGTAGGCGCCGACCCGGCCCGCGCGGTCGCGCGCCGAGCAAACCAGCGGGGCGGCGGCCTCGTCGCGCCAGCCCTGCAGCGGCACGTTGAGCGGCCGCAGCGCCGCCAGCCAGGGCCGCGCCGCCGCGAGTTGTTCATGGCTCGGTGCCGGCGCCTCGGCGACCAGCAGGCAGACCCATTTCGGGCCGGCCGCCATCGGAGCCAGCGTGGCCCCGCCGGCCAGTGCGGCCAGGCGTTGCTCGACGCGCCGGGAAAGGACAAACGGCAGTTCGGACATAGCTCCTCCTTCGTCATGCAGCCACGGCTCGGCTCGCGTTCCACCGCGTCTCGGTGCCACGAGGCGGAACGCCGCGACGCCGCTGTTGCGCTCCATTTTGCCGTGGCGATACGTCTGCCAGACATCGAATAAGCGACTGAAATCGATGAAATGCCGCGCAATATCGGTAAATTAGTCCGCCATGCCGCGCAAAAACGCACGGCGGGCTACGGCGCGCGTTATCGCGCCAAGCGACGGGTTCAGACTGGTGGCGACAGGAGCGTCCCGGCTCGCGTTGCGAGCGCCGCAATGGCTGATCGTCCGGGGCATAGCGCAGCGTCGGCGCGGTGACGGCGGGGAGTCGGGGGGCGAGGAGGAG
>NZ_JBYSWM010000036.1:0-35897 GCF_058781125.1 Pseudogulbenkiania sp. FW507-F1
CCCTCTCTGCTTAGCCCGTCCGTCTCATGACTGCCCCTATCCCAAGGCAAATGGCCCATCGTGTGGAGCAGGCAGAACACCATCACCGAGTCCAACGACCGCCCACATTGACAAAAAACCGCCTGGAACGGTGCCCCATGGAAGACAGCTTCTCGACCGCCCCCTCCCGCCGCAGCCTGCTCCTGGCCGGCCTCATCGCCACCGCAATGACGGCCGCCGTGCTCATGATCCTGCCCGACATCGACGTCCCGACGGCACTCGGCGGCAATTTGCGGCCGGTGCAGATCACCGCTCTGACCGTCACCAACAGCATCATCGCCTACCTGGTGCTGCTGCAGTTCTATGCCGACCACAAACTCAGCAACGGCCTGCTCAGTGTCGCCTTTGGCTACTCGGCACTGATGTCCGGCTATTTGCTGATCAACCTGCCCGGGGTGTTTTCCGCCCGCGGCGGTTACCCGCTGGGCTCCCACATGGCGACCTGGCTCTGGCTGGCACGTCTTGGCGGCACCGCTTTTCTGATCCTGCTGGCCATGCTGGTGCTGCAGCGGCAGCAGGATCGCCCGTTGTCCAAACGCGTTCGCTGTCAGGCGCTGTCCCTCTGCGTACTCGCCCCGCTCGGCCTGGCCTGGTTCGCGGTGACAGTGCTGTCGCGGCTGGTGCCGGACCTGAACAGTCTGGTCAAGGACAACGGCGATTACAGCGCGCTGACCCACAGCGGTATTGGCGCCTTCCTGCTCGCAAGCTGGTTCGTGGCCTTGCTGAGTGTCCTGCTGGTGACGCGCCTGCGCAGTGCGTTCCACTGCTGGCTCGCGCTCAGCTGCTATTCCTATCTGCTGTACCTGATCACCGTGTGCTCTTCATCGATCCGCTATACCGTCGGCTGGCACGCCTCGCGCTTTTTCGAGCTGGCGGCCGCGGGCATCATGCTGGGCGCCTTGCTGTTCGAGGTGCTGAAGCTGCAGACGCGGCTGCAGCACTCCTACCGCCAGGCCTACGAAGCGTCGATCCACGACAGCCTGACCGGGCTCTCCTCGCGCCGCCATTTCGATGCCGTGCTGAAAATGGCGCTGCAACAACAAGTGCGACACCAAGCGCCGCTGACCCTGCTGATGGCCGACATCGATTTCTTCAAGCAGTACAACGACCATTTCGGGCACGTCGAAGGCGACCGGTGCATCCAGCTGATCGCCGCGTGCATGGCCGAACAACTGCGCGGCGGCGACACCGTGGCGCGCTACGGCGGGGAAGAATTCGTCGCCATACTGCAGTATTGTGACCTGGTGCAGGCACGGCAAGCCGCCGAACGCTTCCGCGCCGCGGTGGAAAGCCTCGCCCTCCCTACCCCGCCCGGCAGCCTGCGACCGGTGGTGACCGTCAGCGTCGGGCTGTATTGCCATCCGGCCAACAGCCCGGCGACGGCGGGTTGGCTGGTGGAACAGGCCGACCGCTCGCTCTATGCCGCCAAACACTCCGGCCGCAACCGCATCGGCTCGCCCGAAACCGCCCCCTCGTTCTCTTAGACCGCCGGGCATTCCGCCGCAACACACCCTCTGGCACAGGCCGCTCCCTGCACTGCGCGGGGTAGTTTTCAGCAGGCGCGGGACGAAAAAAAGCCAGCCTGCAAGGGCTGGCAAGGGTGGACAATCGCTTGGGTCGATGGTCGCTGGAGAAATGGTTCAGATTGCGCCTTCGGCCTTGAGCTGGTCGATCACGCTCAGCACCGCCTTGTGCGCAATGCCGACGATCTCGTCGACTTCCTTCTCGGTGGTCACCAGCGGCGGCGCGAAACCGAGGATGTCGCCGTGCGGCATGGCGCGGGCGATCAGGTTGCGGTCGCGCGCGGCCTTTGAGACGCGGGCGCCAACCTTGAGCGCCGGGTCGAAGCGCTGCTTGGTAGCCGGATCAGCGACGAACTCCAGCGCCGCCATCAGGCCCACGCCGCGGACTTCGCCGATGATGGGCAGCCCGGCGAAGGTTTCCTGCAGGCTCTTCTGAAAGTAGGCCCCGACGCGGTCGGCATGGCCCGGGATGTCGTCGCGCTCGACGATGTCGAGCACCGCGTTGGCCGCCGCCACGCCGATGGGGTGGCCCGAGTAGGTATAGCCGTGCGAGAACGCGCCGACGCGATCCGCGCCCTCTTCCAGCACCTGGTACACCTTCTCGCCGACGATGGACGCCGACAGCGGCGCGTAGGCCGAGGTCAGCCCCTTTGCCACGGTGATGAGGTCGGGCTCGATGCCGTACTTATCGCAGCCGAACATGGCGCCGGTGCGGCCAAAGCCGGTGATCACCTCGTCGGCGATCAGCAGGATGTCGTACTTCTTCAGCACCGGCTGGATCGCGGCCCAGTAGCCGGCCGGCGGCGGGGTGATGCCGCCCGTGCCCAGCACCGGTTCGGCGATGAAGGCGCCGATGGTGTCCGGATCCTCGCGCAGGATCAGCTCTTCCAGCTCGCGGGCACGACGCGCCGAGAACTGTTCTTCGGTCTCGCCCGGCTCGGCGCCCCAGTAGTGATGCGGCGCACCGGTGCGTAGGATGCCGGACACTGGCAGGTCCATGTAATCGTGGTAGAAGCTCATGCCGGTCATCGAGCCGGAGACCACCGAGCAGCCGTGGTAGCCGCGATCGCGCGCGATGATCTTTTTCTTCTTCGGCAGGCCGCGCAGGTTGTTGTAGTACCACACCAGTTTGGCCTGGGTTTCGTTGGCGTCCGAGCCGGACAGGCCGTAGAACACCTTGCTCATCTTGCCCGGCGCCATCTTCACCAGGCGGTCGGACAGGCGCGCCAGTTCCTCGGTGGTGTGCGCGGCATAGCTGTGGTAATAGGCCAGCTTGTAAGCCTGGCGGGCGATGGCCTCGGCCACTTCGGTGCGGCCGTAGCCCACGTTCATGCAGTAGAGCCCGGCGAAGCCGTCGATGTATCCGCGCCCGGTCGAATCGGTGATGCGGATGCCCTTGCCGGTTTCGACGATGGTCGGGTCGCCCGCCTTGCCGCTAGCGAAGTCCTTGAGCTGGGTGAACGGGTGCAGCACCGAGGCGCGGTCCTGGTTGGCGATACGGTCGTGGGTTTGCTTGTCCATGGTGTTCTCCTTGGGTATTCGGGTCGTTACAGGTTGCCGAAGCAGACGTACTTGAGCTCCATATACTCGGCGATGCCGTGCTTGGCGCCCTCCCGGCCGAGGCCGGATTGCTTCCAGCCGCCGAAGGGAATCGGCGCGCCGGTGAATTTCGGGGTGTTGAGCGCCACCATGCCGTACTCGAGGCGATCCGAGAGGCGCATGGCGCGGCGCAGGTCGTTGGTGTAGACGTAGGCGGCAAGGCCGTATTCCGAGGCGTTGGCGCGGCGCAGCACCTCGTCTTCGCTGTCGAACGGCAGGATCGCCGCCACCGGGCCGAAGGTTTCCTCGCGGGCGATGTCCATGTCGTCGGTCACGTCGGCCAACACGGTCGGGGTGACGAAGTTGCCACCCAGCGCGCAGCCCATGCCGCCGGTGACGATGCGGCCGCCGCAGGAGACGGCGTTGCCGATGTGGTCGCGGCTCTTGGCCGCCACCGAGGCGCGCGTCATCGGGCCGATGTCGACGCCCTCCTCCAGACCGTGGCCTACCTTGAGGCGGGCGGTGGCCTCGGCGAACCGGGTCACGAAGGCGTCGTAGATGGGGCGTTGCACGTAGATGCGGTTGGCGGCGAGGCAGTCCTGGCCGGAGGTGGCGAACTTGGCGCCGATACAGCCGGCCACCGCTTCGTCCAGCGTGGCGTCGTCGAACACGATGAACGGCGCATGTCCGCCCAGTTCCAACGACACCTTCTTGACCGTCTTGGCCGATTGCTTGAGCAGCAGCCGGCCCACCTCGGTGGAGCCGGTGAAGCTGAAGGCCCGCACCTCACTGCGTTGCAGCAGCCGTTCCGACATTCGGGCCGCATCGCCCGTTACCACCTGGAGCACGCCCGCCGGCACGCCGGCTTCTTCGGCCAACCTGGCCAAGGCCAGGGCCGACAGCGGCGTTTCCGGGGCCGGCTTGACCACCATGGTGCAGCCGGCGGCCAGCGCGGCACCGGCCTTGCGCGTGATCATGGCGCTGGGGAAGTTCCACGGCGTCACCGCCGCCGTCACCCCGATGGGCTGCATGCGCGTGACGAGCTGGCTGCCCGCCAGATGGCTCGGGATGCTCTCACCGTAGCAGCGCTCGCCTTCGGCGGCGAACCAGTCGAGGAAGGCCGCGCCGTAGGCGATCTCGCCCAGCGCCTCCTGCAGCGGCTTGCCCTGCTCGGCAGTCATGATTACGGCGAGGTCATGGGCATGCTCGCGGGTGAGTGCGGCCCAGCGGCGCAGAATGGCACCGCGCTGCACCGGCAGCAGATCGCGCCAGGCGGGAAAGGCGCGGGCAGCGGCGTCGACGGCGCGGTCGATCCATTCTGGCTCGCAATGCGCGACCCGGGCGATGGTTTCGCCGGTAGCCGGATCGTCCACCGCGAGCTGCCCTTCGCCGTCGACCCACTGGCCGTCGACATAGGCCCGGGTTTCACACAGATCGGGGCGCCGCAGTGTGGCCAGCGCGGCTTTGGCTAGTTGTTTCATGGGGTGTGCCTCCAACGTCTGGTTGACAGGTTGATGGACACAGTTTATGTGTGAGTGCGATATGGCAATCGGCGTTAACAAGCAGCAGTACGCCGTATTGCTGCATTTTTTACTTTTTTAACGCAGGAAAACTGCACCATGGAACTGGATCGCATCGACGTGGGCATTCTCAATGCCGTGCAACGCAATAACCGTCTCACTTCGGAGGAAATCGGCACCCAGGTCGGGCTGTCACCCACCGCCTGCCAGCGCCGCCTGAAGACCCTGCGCAGCGCCGGCGTGATCGAGGGCGATGTCTCCATCGTCTCGCCCAAGGCGGTGGGACGGCACGTGTTCATGCTGGTGCTGGTCTCGCTGGAGCGCGAGCGCGCTGACATCATCGACCGCTTCAAGCAAGCGATCCGTACCACGCCGGAGGTGATGAACGGCTTTTACGTCACCGGCGACGCCGACTTCGTGCTGGTGATCACCGCCAAGAACATGGAGGACTACGAGCAGTTCACGCGCCGCTTCTTTTACGAGAACCGCGACATCAAGAGCTTCAAGACGCTGGTGGTGATGGACCGGGTCAAGGCCGGGTTCGTGATTCCCATCGAGGCGACGGCCGAGTGAATGCGGCAAACGAAAACGGGCGGAGTCGCCTCCGCCCGTTTCGGGTACCTACTGCCACATCAGGGGTCAGGCGGCATCCATCACCGCGCTCAGGAAGGCCTGGGTGCGCTCGTTGCTGGGCTTGCTGAACATCACGTCCGGCGTGCCCTGCTCGGCAATGCGGCCCTGGTAGAAGAAACACACGCGGTCGGCGAACTCGCGCGCAAAGCCCATCTGGTGCGTCACCATCAGCATGGTCAGGCTGTGCTCGTCGCCGAGACGGCGGATCACGTTGAGCACCTCGCCGCACAGTTCCGGGTCGAGCGCCGAGGTCACCTCGTCGAACAGCATCACCTTCGGGCGCATCGCCAGCGCACGTGCCATGGCGACGCGCTGCTGCTGGCCGCCGGACAGCTGCGACGGATAGTGGTCCTTCTTGTTGCCGAGGCCCACCATCTCGAGCAGTTCCGCTGCGCGTTCGATTGCCTCCTTCTTGCTCAGCCCGAGTACGCGGATCGGCGCCTCGATCACGTTCTCCAGCGCCGTCATGTGCGGGAACAGGTTGAAGCTCTGGAACACCATGCCGATCTTGCTGCGCACCTGCCGGATGTGGCGCTCGTTGGCCGGCACCAGCACGCCGTTGCGTTCCATGTGCGTGAGCGACTCGCCCTCGACCAGAATCTGACCCTGGTCGATCGGTTCCAGCGTCATCAGCACGCGCAGCAGAGTGGACTTGCCGGAGCCGCTCGGACCGATGATCGCCACCTTCTCGTTGCGGGCGATGTCCAGGTCCAAATGATCGAGCACGGTATGCGAGCCGTAGCTTTTGGTCACGCCTTTGAAACTCACCATGGGGGTGGTCATAACTAGTGTCTCCTGAATGACGCATCGGATGGCGGCGCTGCCGCCCCGATCGTCGCTGTCATGTCAACGCAGGGCGAGCCTGGCTTCGAGTTTTTTCATCAGGGCGGCCGCGACCAGGCTGAGCGCCAGGAAGAACACCCCGACCATGGTGATCGGCTCCAGGTACTGGAAGTATTCCGAGCCCAGGTCCTTGGCCTTCTGCATGATTTCCACCACCGTGATCGCCGACAGCACCGGCGTGTCCTTGAACATCGCCACCAGGTAGTTGCCGAGCGACGGCAGCACCGGGCGGATCGCCTGCGGCAGGATGACGTCACGGTAGGCATCCCAGCGGCTCAGGCTCAAGGCGGTCACCGCCTCCCACTGCCCCCGCGGCACCGAGTTCAGGCCGGCGCGGTACACCTCGGCGGTGTAGCAGGCGTAATGCACCGCGATGCCGATGGTGCCGGCGGTGAGCGCCGTCATGGTCACGCCGTAGGATGGCAGCACGTAGAACAGGAAATACACCTGGATCAGGAGCGGCGTGCTGCGCACGAACTCGATGAACAAGCCCGTCGGCCAGGACACCCAGCGCCGGTGGCTGCGCCGCAGGATCGCCAGCACCAGGCCCAGCACCACCGCGATGACGAAGCCGATCAGGGTGATGCCGATGGTGTAGAGCGCCGCCTGCAGCAGGGTGGGCAGGATGTGCCAGGCAAACTGCCAGTCGAAGAAGGTTTTCATTTCAGGCTCCCGCGCAACAACCCGCGATGGAAGTGCCGCTCCAGCAGGCGCATCGACAGCGCGATGACCTGGGCCAGCACGAAATACATCAACAGCGTGAGTGAGAAGATCGCCAGGGTGCGGAAGGTGGCCTGGTCAAGCTGGCGCGCGCGGAAGGTCAGGTCCGACAAGGTGATCAGCGACACCAGCGACGTGCCCTTCAACAACTCGATCAACAGGTTGGTGCCAGGCGGGATCGCGCTGATCAGGGCCTGCGGCAGGATGATGCGGCGAAAGCGCAGCATCGCCGACATGTTGAGCGCGGTGGCCGCCTCGTACTGACCCTTCGGCACCGACTTGATCGCGCCGCGCATCACCTCGGCGCCATAAGCCCCGATATGCAGCCCGAGCCCGATCACCGCCACGGTGTAGGGGCTCAGTTCGAGGTTGAACGGTGGCAGCGGCAGCACGAAGAACAGCCAGAACAATTGCACCAGCAGCGAGGTGCCGCGAAAAATCTCGACGTAGGTGGCGGCAAGCCACTTGAGCGGGCGCCACGTCGACATTTTCCCCAGCGCGGCGGCCAGGGCCAGCACCACCGCCAGCAACGACGCCAGCAGCGTGATCTGGACTGTGACGGCCGCGCCCTGGAGCAGCAGTGGAAGTAATTCGCCCATGGGTTCCTCCTAAATTTCGGTAAATCGGGTAGCGCCGCCACCCGGGCGGGCGACGGCGCTCCGGGGGCGCATCAACCCTTGCAGAGTTCGGCGGCGGTCTTCTTGGTGACGTTGGAGTGGTCAAAGCCGAACGGCGACACCGTCTTTAGGTGGTCCGCGCCGCCCAGCCAGCCGTGCAACTGCTTGTTCACGGCGTCGCGCAGGGCCTGATCGTCCGGACGGAACGCCAGCGCACCGTAGCCCATGTGCTTCGGGTCGTCGCTGAAGTGGGTGGTGGCCTCCACGTCGACCCCGCCCTTGGCGGCCAGGCCCTTCATGGTGAGTTGCGTGCCGATCGCGGCGTCGGCGCGCTTGGTGCGCACCGCCTGCAGTTGCGCGGTGGTGTCCGGCACCTGCAGGATTTGGTCATCCTTGAGCCCGGCGTCGCGGGCGTACTTCAGCTCGACGGTGCCCGACATCACGGCCAGCTTGATGTTCGCATCCTTGGCCACGTCGGCGTAGCTGCCCAGCCTCTTCGGATTGCCCTTGCTCACCAGCAGGGTATCGCCAAGCTGGTAATGCGGGTCGGTGAATGCCACCTGCTTGCAGCGCTCCGGGGTGATGTACATACCGGCGGCGATGACGTCGAAGCGGCCAGCACGCAAGCCCGGAATCAACGCGCCCCACTCCGTCAGCACGGGCTCGATCTTCTTCACCCCCATCTTGGCGAAGATGGCCTTGACCACCTCGGGCGACTCCCCGGTGACCTTTCCGTCCGGCGTGGTGAAGGCGAACGGCGCTTCGTTGGCGTAGCCGATGCGGACCACGCCGGTGCGCTGGATGCGTTCCAGTGTGTTCTCCGCCTTGGCCGGCAAAGAGGTCATGGCCGCCATCGCCACGAAGCCTGCGGTGAGCATGGATACCGAGAGACGCTGTTTGGTCGATACAAGCTTCATCTAATTTCTCCTTTGTAGGGCTGCTAATTCGAGCAGGGCCGCATTGCTGGGTAGAAAGGCAGAATGCTCTAGTCAGGGTGGCATCCTTGGCTTTCGTGCCAGGTCACTGCGTCGAACACAGAATAAAAGTGCTTTTCGTGGTTTGGATTGAACTAGGACAATAATCTGTAATGTGCTTAGATGAGTAAGCTTTGTCTAACCGGAGGGTGCGCATTCAACATGGACAGGCGACGCGGCGAGCGTCGACTACCGGCAAAAACCCTTATCATGTCATTATAAATCAGTAACTTGCACGTGACTTTTCCGGCGAGGTATTGTCCTGATGCAGTCAAGCTCCCGGTGCCGGTGCGCTCCTGTTCACCCAGCGTGACAAGTCGCACCGCTTTATTCAGTAACGGAAAGCAGGTACAGAGAATGAAACAGTGGCGCCAAGCATTGGAAACGGTTCAGGGCTCCGAGTCGAAATACAAGGTGTTGGTGCAGGCCATCGCCACCGACATCGAGGGCGACGTGTTGAAAGATGGCACGCGGCTGCCACCCCAGCGCGACGTCGCCTCGGAGCTCGGCATCAGCGTGCAGACCGTCACCAATGCCTACAAGGAGCTCGAGCGGCAAGGCCTGATCCGCTGCGAGGTCGGGCGCGGCAGCTTCGTCTCACGACGCATGACCGAACGCATGGCCAGCTACATGCTGGATCGCCCGGAGCGTTCGCTGGTGGACTTTTCCATCTCGCGCATCATCCACACCCCCGAGCACGATGACGCCTGGCGGCAGGCGTGCGCGGCCCTGGCAACGCAGGAAGAGCAGCCGTGGATCCGCAGCTTCCGGCCGATTGCCGGCTTTGAAAGCCATCGCGAGGCCGGTGCGGAATGGCTGGCGCGGCTCGGCATGATGCCGGAGCTCGATACCTTACTGATCACCAATGGCGCCGCCCACGGCATCTTCCTGGCCCTGGCGTCGCTGGCCGGGCCCGGCGACGTGGTATTGACCGAGAGCCTGACGGACCATGGCGTGATCGGCTCGTCCAATGTCCTGGGATTTACCCTCAAGGGATTGGAGATCGACGAGTTCGGCATCCACCCGGACCATTTCGAGGACATGTGCGCCAACGAGCGGGTCAAGGCCCTGGTGTGCACGCCCAACCTGAATAACCCGACGGTCGCCCTGATGCCGGAATCGCGCCGCCGCGCTATTGCCAAGATCGCCGCCCAGTACGGTGTCTACGTGATCGAGGACGATGTGCACGGGCCGCTGCTGGAGAAGCGCCCGCCGCCGATCAGCAGCCTGATCCCCGATCTGGGTTTTTATTGCACCAGCTTCACCAAGTCGGTACTGACCGGCCTGCGCATCGGCTACCTCATCATGCCGCGCCGCCTGGCGCTGCGCGCCGAGAGCATCCTGCGTGTCACCACCTGGATGGCGGCGCCGCTGTTGGCCGAAATCGCCACGCGCTGGATTCACGACGGCACCGCGGACCAACTGGCCGCGATCCAGCGCGCCCGGCTTGCCACGAGGCAGGGCATGGTGCGCGACGTCCTCGGCGATTATCTGCAAGGCCATCACCCGACCGCACTCAGCGCCTGGCTTGGCATTCCCGAACACTGGCCACTGGACAGCCTGCTGCGCGAACTGCGCCGGCGTCTCGTCATGGTCACCGCCCCTGACCCGTTCCTGGTGCGCGGCGCCGCCCGGCCCAACGCGGTGCGGCTGTGCGTCGGCGCCGAACTGGACGACGCGGCGGTGTACGACGCACTGAAAGTGGTTCGCGAAGTGTTCGAGCAATTCCCTACCGTGCACGACTTCTGACCTTCACCAGCCGACCGAGGTAGCGCCACGGTTGCCACGGCGTTCCTTCTCTTCTCCGGATGCAGAGCGGCGTGCGTTGACGACATCGACGCACCGCCCGCGCCCTGCTCCACCCCCGCTTCTTGTCTGTGCCCTGCGCCCAAGATGCCCCGCGTGCGCGACATTGCGCCGTCCATCCCGCTTCAAATTCCGGCAAGTGTCTTGTCAATGCACTAGGACATTAAGCGCCACAAATCAGCGCATTACACTGCCTCGCATGGATTTTCACCTTCGACAAGCGAGCAAGATCACCATGAGCGCCGTTTTGCTGGACGACATTTTCCGGGCCCGCCGTACCCTGCAAGGCAAGGTGCTGCGCACGCCGCTGGTTCTCTCTCCCACCTTGAGCGCGCACTGCGGCCAAGCGGTGTATCTCAAGCTCGAATCGCAGCAGCTGACCGGCAGCTTCAAGCTGCGCGGCGCCACCAACGCCATCGCCCGGCTCTCCGCCGCCGACAAGGCGCGCGGCGTGGTGGCGGCCTCCACCGGCAACCACGGCCGGGCGCTGGCCCACGCTGCCGCCGCCGATGGTGTACGCGCGGTCATCTGCATGTCGGAGCTGGTGCCCGCCAACAAGGTGGAGGCCATCCGCGCCCTCGGCGCCGAGATACGCATCGTTGGCCGAAGCCAGGACGACGCCCAGCTCGAAGCCGAGCGCCTGAGTCAGGAAGAAGGTCTCGCCATGATTCCGCCGTTCGACAACGCGGCGGTCATCGCCGGTCAGGGCACCATCGCGCTGGAAATCCTCGAAGACCTGCCCGAGGTGGACACCGTGCTCGTGCCGTTGTCGGGCGGCGGCCTGTTCGCCGGCATCGCGCGCGGCATCAAGTCCGCCAATCCCGACATCGCCATGATCGGCGTGACCATGGAGCGGGGCGCGGCCATGCACGTGAGCCTCGCCGCCGGCCACCCGGTGCAGGTGGAAGAACTGCCGACCCTGGCCGATTCGCTGGGCGGCGGCATCGGGCTCGACAACCGCTACACCTTCGCCATGGCCCGCGAGCTGGCTGACAGCACGCTACTGGTCGCGGAAGACGACATCGCCGACGCCATCGGTCATGCCTACTGGCGCGAAGGCCAGGTGCTGGAAGGTGCCGCGGCGGTGGGCATCGCCGCGCTGCTGACGGGCCGGGTCCGGCCGCAAGGCCCGGTCGTGGTGGTGCTCAGCGGCCGCAACATCGATCTGGCGGCGCATCACCGCATCGTCGGCGACGCCCGCCCCCAATAAGACACAAGGAGACAACACCGTGCCAACCGTCACCCTGCTCAACGAAGCCGATCTGCGCGCCGTGGTGCCGCTCGATCTGGAGGCCATCAACGCCGTGGAGCACGCCTTCCGCCTGCTCGCCACCGAAAAGGTGGCCATGCCGCCGATCCTGCGCCTCGACATCGAACAGAACAACGGCGAGGTCGACGTCAAGACCGCCTACCTGCCCGGTCTGGACAGTTTCGCGATCAAGGTCAGCCCGGGTTTCTTCGACAACCCCAAGCTGGGCCTGCCGAGCCTCAACGGCATGATGATGCTGTTGTCCGCCCGCACCGGCCTGCTCGAAGCGCTGCTGCTGGACAACGGCTACCTGACCGACGTGCGCACCGCCGCCGCCGGCGCCGTGGCGGCGCGCTGGCTGTCCCGTCCCGATGCGCGCCACGTCGCCGTGATCGGCGCCGGACTGCAGGCCCGCCTGCAGCTCAAGGCCCTGAAACAGGTTCGCGCCATCGAGTCGGTCACCGTATGGGCGCGCGACCCGGCCAAGGCCATGCAGTTTGCCGAAGAAGCCGGGCGCGAGCTCGAGCTGCCAATCACCCCGTGCGAAACCGTCAGTGCCGCGCTGACCGATGCCGACATCGCCGTCACCACCACGCCCAGCCGCACCCCGCTGATCGAGGCCCGCCACCTGCACCCCGGCCTGCACATCACCGCCATGGGTTCGGACGCCGAGCACAAGAACGAGATCGCGCCGGAGGTGCTGTCGGCGGCGAGCTACGTGTGCGACCGCCTGAGCCAGGTCCGGGTGCTGGGCGAGCTGCATCACGCCATCGCTGCCGGCCGCGTCGCTGCCGACGCCGTCTTCCCCGAGCTCGGACAAGTCATCGCCGGGCTGCAACCGGGGCGCACCGGACGCGACCAGATCACGCTGTGCGATCTGACCGGCACCGGCGCCCAGGACACCGCCATCGCCACCCTCGCCTTCGCCCGCGCACGCCAAGCCGGCCGCGGTTTTCCGTTCCAATCCTGATTACCCGCAGAGGATCATCATGCCAGCCGATACCCGACTCCCCTTCTCGCGCCAGGAGTACGCCGAGCGCATCGCCAAGACCCGTAAGGCCATGGCCGAGCGCGGCATCGAACTCTTGATCGTCACCGACCCGTCCAACATGGCCTGGCTCACCGGCTACGACGGCTGGTCGTTCTACGTGCACCAGTGCGTGCTCCTCGCCCACGACGGCGACCCGGTCTGGTTCGGCCGCGGCCAGGATGCCAACGGCGCCAAGCGCACCGTGTTCATGGACAACGACGACATCGTCGGCTACCCCGACCACTACGTGCAGACCCCGTTGCGCCACCCGATGGACTACCTGTCGCTGGAAGTCATCGCCGCGCGAGGCTGGCAAGGCAAGTGCATCGGCGTGGAGATGGACAACTACTACTTCAGCGCCGCCGCGTTCGCCTCGCTGCAGAAGTACCTACCGGACGCCCGCTTCGTCGATGCCACCGTCTTGGTAAACTGGCAGCGCGCCATCAAGTCGCCGCAGGAAATCGCCTACATGCGCACCGCCGCGCGCATCGTCGAGCGCATGCACGCCCAGATCGTGGAAAAGATCGAACCCGGCATGAAGAAAAACGAGCTGGTGGCCGAGATCTACGCCACCGGCATCCTCGGTGTGGAAGGCCACGGCGGCGACTACCCCGCCATCGTGCCGCTGCTGCCCACCGGCGCCGACGCCGCCGCGCCGCACCTGACCTGGGACGACACCCCGTTCCAGAAGGGCGCGGGTACCTTCTTCGAAATCGCCGGTTGCTACAAGCGCTACCACTGCCCGCAGTCGCGCACGGTGTTCCTGGGTACCCCGCCCCAGCATTTCCTCGATGGCGAGAAGGCCGTGGTGGAAGGCATCGCCGCCGGCCTGGAAGCGGCCAAGCCGGGCAACACCTGCGAAGACATCGCCAACGCCTTCTTCGCGGTGCTCAAGAAGTTCGGCATCCACAAGGACAGCCGCTGCGGCTACCCGATCGGCGTGAGCTACCCGCCGGACTGGGGCGAGCGCACCATGAGCCTGCGTCCGGGCGACAAGACCGTCTTGCAGCCGGGCATGACCTTCCACTTCATGCCGGGGCTGTGGCTGGACGACTGGGGGCTCGAGATCACCGAGAGCATCCTGATCACCGAAACCGGTGTCGAGACGTTCTGCAACACGCCGCGCCAACTGTTTGTGAAGGATTGAGCGATGAGACCGTCTCCGATCAAGCCTACCGTCGATTTCGAACGCGACGGGGTGCAGCACGGCTTTCTGCGCCTGCCCTACTCGCGTGACGACTCGGCCTGGGGCGCCATCATGATTCCGGTCACCGTGGTGAAGAACGGCCACGGCCCCACCGCGCTGTTGACCGGCGCCAACCACGGCGACGAGTACGAGGGGCCGGTGGCGCTGGCCAAGCTCGCCCATACCCTGCGTGCCGAGGACGTGCGCGGCCGCGTGATCATCGTGCCCTTCCTCAACTACCCGGCGTTCCGCGGCGCGAGCCGCACCTCGCCGATCGACAAGGGCAACCTGAACCGCACCTTCCCCGGCCGGCCGGACGGCACGGTGACCGAGAAGATCGCCGATTACGTCGCACGCCACCTGGTGCCACTGGCCGACTGCGTGCTCGACATCCACGCCGGTGGCAAGACGCTCGATTTCGTGCCGTTCGCCGCGGTGCACATCCTGCCCGACAAGGGCCAGCAGGAATGCTGCGAGGCGGCGATGCGCGCCTTCGGCGCCCCCTACAGCATGAGAATGCTGGAGATCGACAGTGTCGGCATGCTGGATACCACCGTGGAAGACGCCGGCAAGGTATTCGTGACCACGGAACTGGGCGGCGGCGGCTCGTCCAGCGCGGCCAGCGTGGCCATCGCCGAACGTGGGGTGCGCAACTTCCTGATCCACGCCGACGTGCTTAAGGGGGAAGTCGCTCCGCAGCCGAGCATCATGCTCGACATGCCGAACGACGATTGCTTCGTCACCAGCCTGCACGATGGACTGCTGGAGATGTGCATCGACCTGGGCCGGGAAGTCGCAGCAGGCGAGGTGATCGCACGCGTCTACGACACCACCCGCACCGGCGTTGCGCCAGTCGAATATCGCGCCAAGCGTGCCGGCATCCTGGCGTCGCGCCACTTCCCCGGCCTGGTGCAGCGCGGCGACACCCTCGCCGTGGTCGCCGAAGTCGTGAAAGACTGAAGCCCTCCTCCTTCGTCCGCCGCGTGCCCTGTTCACCAAACAGTGCCGCGGCAGCGGTACATCAGCGGAGCGGGACAGTTGCGGCGCGCTTCGCGGGGATTCCTGACCTGGCCCTGCTCAGGAAAACCCAAGCAGCGTGCCCGCACCGGCAGGCCGTAACCCCACTCACAACCCACCCGGCCATCTCGTCGGCGTCAAGCGGCCGCCGCTGCCGACCTTGGCCCCGCCGACTCCTTAGCCATCGGGCCATCTCACCGCCCCATCCCGCTGCCATCGACTAGGCTTAGCCCATGGCGATGGATTTTTTTTGCGCCTCCCGCGTTACCGGTGGGAATAAACCGGGCCGCTGAAACGTTTAGTGTGTGTAGACACGATACGTCGGCTGCGCACCGATTCGGCGCCGGCAAAAAATACCCCTGAGATTCCCGATTTTCCTACTCACAAGGAGCATAACCATGAAACACCCCCTGATCCTGCTGGCACTGGGCAGCACCCTGGCTCTGCCGGCATTGGCCGAGTCGCCCAAGATGATGCACGGCATGGCGGTCGACGAGCACGGCATGACCCTCTACACCTTCGATAAGGACGGCAAGGACACGAGCACCTGCGCCGGCCCTTGCGCCGACAACTGGCCTCCGGCCGTGGCCGATTCGTACGACAAGGCATCGGGTGACTGGGGCACGATCACGCGCAGCGACGGCAAGAAGCAGTGGACCCACAAAGGGCACCCGCTCTATCGCTGGTCGATGGACAAGAAGCCGGGCGACACCAACGGCGAAGGCTTCAAGGGCATGTGGCACACCGTCAAGCCCTGAGCCCGGCGGGCCATGAGTTTCGAATCCGACCTGCTGGTCTGGCTGCCGCATCTGCGCCGCTACGCCCGGGCACTCACGCGTGATCCGGCCTGGGCCGACGACCTGGTGCAGGACACGCTGGAGCGGGCGTTGAGCAAATGGCGCTGGGGGCGCGGCGGCAATCTGCGCGCCTGGCTGCTGACCTTGTTGCGCCACCGCTTCATCGACCAGTTGCGCTCCCGGCGCGAGGTGGCATTCGACGATGAGGAAGCCCCCTGGCAGCAACAGCCGGCCGCCACCGGCGAGGTTGACGGACTGCTGTTGCGCGATGTGGAGCGCGCCCTCTACCGCTTGCCCCTGGAACAGCGCGAAGTGCTGCTGCTGATCGCGCTGGAAGAGCTCAGCTACCAGGAAGCCGCCAAGGTCCTGAAGGTACCGGTGGGCACCGTGATGTCGCGCCTGTCGCGGGCAAGGGAACGCATGCGTATCTTGCTGACCGAGCCCGCGGCCGATGCGACACCCGGCCGGCCCCCACTGAAAGTAGTGAAGCACTCACCATGAACGAGCCACGCGACACCACCGCCAACACCCCTGACAGCGCCGACGAGCTGCGTCCGCTGTCGGCGCTGGTGGATGGGGAACTGTCCGACGCCGAGCGTAGCGCCTTGCTGGAGCGGCTCGGCCATGACCCGGCCGCCGCCGCGCGCGTGGCGCATTACCGCAGCCAGAACGCGGCGCTGCGGCGGCTGTTCCCGCTCGCCGGCGAAACCGCGAGCCTGTTCGTGCAGCGCCGCACGCCATGGTGGCAACTGGGCGCGGCCATCGCCGGGGGGCTGGCTCTCGGCCTGATGCTCGCCATCACGCTGCCGGCACAGCTGCTGCCCGGCGGCTTCGGCCAACCTGCCTTTGCCCAGCGCGCCGATCTGGCCTATGCCGTGTACGCCCCGGAACGCCGTCACCCGGTGGAAGTCACCGTCCGCGAAGAAGCCCACTTGCTCAGTTGGCTGTCGGCCCGGCTGAAGCGCGCGGTAACGGCGCCGTCGCTCGGCGAGTATGGCTACGCGCTGGTGGGCGGCCGGCTGCTGCCGGGCGAATCCGGCCCCGCCGCGCAGTTCATGTACCAGAACAGCACAGGCAAACGCCTCACGCTGTACATCTCTCCCTACCCCTCCCGCGAAATCAGCTTGCGACTGTTGCACAACGGCGCGAGCCGTACCGCCTACTGGGCCAACCACGGCATGGGCTACGCCCTGTCCGGCACCGACAACGAGCCCCGCTTGCGGGCGATCGCTGCCGACGCCTGCACGGCGCTGGGGGGCGACGCGGGCGCCTGGTCCGGTTAAGCCGGGCCGGCCCCTTTCCCAACTCGATAGATGAAGGAGACCGACATGGACAGGAAGCACCGGCTGACCGGCTGGCTGCTGTTACTGGCTCTGGCCTTGGCATTGCCTCTCGGCGGCTGCCACTCGATGGGCGACCCAGGGGCGACACCGACGCACGACAGCAACATGGGCGACCACGGCCGCGGCGGGGGCGGCTACTGACCCCGGCATCACCACAAGCCGGGCGCCGCTCCCGGGCGCGCCCGGACGAGACACAGGAGTCACCATGCACAGGACCAGACTCACCCTCGCCGGGTTGGCATTGGCACTCGCCTTCCCGCTGATTGCCGGCACGGCTCGTGCTGCCGACGAACCCTATCGGGTGCCGGTGGCCAGCGACGGCGTACAGCACGTCGCCATCGTCGGCGGCAGCTATTTTTTCAGGCCCGCCCACATCGTGGTCAAGGCCGGCACCCCGGTCGAACTATCGGTCAAGGTCGAAGCAGGGCTCATCCCGCACCGCTTCGTCCTCAAGCTGCCGCCCGACCAGGTCGACATCGACAGCCGCCTGGGCGAGGAGCCCCGCTCTTTCCGCTTCACTCCGACCGTGGCGGGGCGCTACCCCTTCCATTGCCCCAACAAGCTGCTGTTCTTCAAGAGCCACGAAGAAAAAGGCATGGCCGGCGTGCTGGAGGTCGTGGAGTAAGCCATGCTCTGGCCCTTGCTTGCCACCGCCCTGATCGTCCCGGCCGGCCTGACGGATCCGATCGCCGCCGCGCAGCAGCAGTTCGAACAGCTCGACAGCTACCGGGTCACCGTCCGCTCGAGCGCACCGCACACCCGTCAGCAAGTCGTCCGTTACGCCTACCGCAAACCGGGTTTCGTACGCATGGAGTTCGTCACGCCGCATCCCGGGGCACTGATGATCTACAGCCCGCACGGCAACAAGGTCCGGGTCTGGCCCTTCGGCCAACCTGGCTTCGCGCTGACGCTGGCGCCCGACAACCCGTTGATCCGCGGCCCGCACGGGCACCGCATCGACCGCTCCCATGTCGGAATGCTGTTGCAAGCGGTGCACATCCTGCAGGCCGGTGGCGACACGACGCCACTCGGCAAGGGCACTATCGGCCACTGGCCCGTCCAGGGATGGAGCATCACCGGCGCCCCCGGCAACACGGTGGCCGGCGTGCATCGCTTCCAGCTCTGGCTGACGCAAGGCACGTTGTTCCCAGTCAAGGTGGTCAGTTTCGGTCTTGACGGCGAGCAGCAGGAAACCGTGCTGATGGACGACGTGGAAATCGACGTCCCGCTCGCTGCGGATTTTTTCCAACCGTAAACCGTCAAACACAGGAAAACCGTACAGTCATGGCGGAATACCGCTTCTCCACCCTATGGTACCTGGAGGCTCCCGTGGAGGCGGTATGGGACGCCATCTACCACTCGCGCCGCTGGCCCAGCTGGTGGCGCGGCCTGGAACAGGTGCTGGACCTGGAAGCCGGCGACGACAATGGCCTCGGTGCGGTACAGCGCTATACCTGGAAGAGCGTGCTGCCGTACCGGTTGACCTTCGACATGCGCGTCACCCGCATCGAACCGCTGGTTTGCCTGGAAGGCACGGCGAGTGGCGAACTCGAAGGCCATGGCCGCTGGAGTTTCAGAAAAGAAGGTGTGATCACCGTGGTCTGCTACGACTGGCAGGTACGCACCACCAAGCGCTGGATGAACCTGCTGGCCCCGGTAGCCCAACCGCTCTTCCAGTGGAATCACGACGCCGTGATGACTGCCGGCGGACAGGGCTTGGCCCGTCTGCTCGATACCCGGCTGATAGCCATGACCCATCGACACCCGGCAAGGTAACGATGGCTTGAGCGGGCGACCACGACATTGCCCGCAACCCCGAGTCACCCGGCTGACGCCCGACTCGCCTTGCATGCCCTGGAGGCCCGCCATGCCCCAACGCATCCGACGTTTTATGACACAGTGCCTGGTCCTGATTTTTGCCGCTGCAATGGGCCTGGCGACCGCCCCGCCCGCCGTCGCCCAGGACGCCGTGTACACCCAGGCAGAGCTCGACCAGATGCTCGCGCCCATCGCCCTCTACCCCGATTCGCTGCTGACGCAGGTGCTGATGGCATCGACCTACCCGCTCGAGGTGGTCGAAGCTGCGCGCTGGTCGCGCGATCACCCCGGACTCAAGGGCGACCAGGCCGTGCGCGAAGCCAACCGCAACGACTGGGACCCGAGCGTGCTGTCCCTGCTCGCCTTCCCGCAGGTGCTGCAGATGATGGACGAGCACCTGGACTGGACCGAGCAGCTCGGCGACGCCTTCCTGGCCCAGGAAGACCAGGTCATGGATACCGTGCAGCGCTTGCGGGATAAAGCCTGGGACCAAGGCTACCTGCGCTCCAACCGCTACCTCCGGGTCGCCCGGGAACACACGGTCATCGTGATCGAGCCGGCGGACCCGGAAATCGTCTACGTCCCGTATTACGACCCGCTGGTGGTCTACGGAGCATGGTGGTGGCCGGGTTATCCGCCTTACTACTGGATCTGGCCCGGTTACTACGTCGGGCCGACCGTGGGCATCTACTGGGGCACCGGCATCACGGTTGGTGTCGGCTTCTTCTTCGGCAACTTCGACTGGCCGCGCCGCCACGTCACCATCGTCAACGTCAACAACTACTACTTCCGCCCGCACGTCACGCACCGCGAGTGGCTCGACCGCAAGGGGCCGTTCCGTTGGGAGCATGACCCGTCACGACGCGGCAATGTCCCGTACCACGGTTTCACCCCGCGGCCGTCCGAACGCGTGGCCCCGTCGGGCGAACCGCGCCAGTTCCCGCGCCAGCAGACTCAACCGACCTCGCCCGCGTTGCAGCCCAAACCGGACCTGAGGCCCGACATGCCCGTCATCATCAATCCGCCCCGGGCACCCGAGACGCGTCGCCGTTTCGATCAGCGCCCCGAAATTCCACGTGGCGAAGGGGAACGACGCGACCGCCGCATCACACCGCCCGGTCAGGATCACCGGCTCATCGACGTGCCTCGCTCACCGCGGCCGCCGGCGGAGTCGCCCCAGATCATCCGCCCCGAGTCGAGCCGGCCACGCCCACCGGAGCCCGGCAGCAACGAACGCCGAAACGACAACCGCCGTTTCGAGCAGCGCCAACCCGGAGCTGAGGCGCCGCGCGTGCCACGTTCAACGGGGATGCCCACCATTATCCGGCCGGAGCCAGCCCGGCCCCGTCAGCCGGACGTCGGCGTCCCAGAACGACACAGAGCACCCCCTCAAATCGAGCGGCGGCAGATCGAGCGCCCCAACACCGCCCCTTCCGCCCGGCCCTCGTTCGCTCCTCGCCCCGAGGAACCGCGCCGCGGCGGCCAGGTTCCTCCCCGCCAGATCATCAACCAAGGCAACCCGGACGGCGGGCAGGACCATTAAGAACAACAGCCCGGGCGCGCCATGACATAGCGCGCCCGGGCTGTGCGGATGGTCTGGCCTGAAACGCCACCCTCGGCGTCAGAGCAAGACGCTCAACCCCTGGTAGCCGACATACAACCCGACCAGCACGATCAGTGCGCCGGAAAAGTACGGCGCCTTGCGGGCGAACTCGCCAAACCCGCTCCAACTGCGCGAGACGTGCTTCACGCTCAGCGCGGCCAGCGCGCCCGATGCCACCATCGTCAGTGCCAGACCAATGCTGAAACACAGCACCAGCGTGGCGCCGAGGGCGATCTTTTTCAGCTGCAGACACAACAGCAGCACCGTGATCGACGCCGGGCACGGGATCAGCCCGCCGGTCAGGCCGAACAGGATGATCTGGCCGGTGGTCACCTCCCGGTTGGCAAAGCGGCGGCGGATGTCGTTGGCGTGGGCCAGCTCGTGCGGGTCCTGGTACCCCGGCGCGGACAAATCCAGCCCGTCGTAATCCTTGATCGAGTGATGATGGTCCGGCTCGACAAACTCCACGTCGTAGTCGTGGTGGTGCTGATCGTGCCCCAGACTGAGCCGGGCAACAAACTCGTGCGGCTCCGGAATGGTTTCCAACGACTCCACAAAGCCATCGCACTGCACGAAGGTGAAACCCTGGCGGCTGCCGTCGGCCCGCTCCGTCTCGATCCGCACCTGATCGGCCGGCCAGCGGTGGCCGTGTTTGCTCGCGTGGTGCAGACGGAAACGCGGCGGCACGCCCTGTTCGAACACCTCCAGCCGGACGACACCGTGGCCGGTGTCGATAAGCTTGGCCTCGTCATGGTGATGGTCATGGTGATGGTCATGATCGTGTGCCAGTTGCTGATTGCGCCAGGTGCGCCAGATCATCCACGCCGCCACACCGATGATGAGCACCGCGGAGGCCACCTGAAAATAGGGTTCCGTCGCCTCCGCACTCCAGTTGCGGCCAAAATACAACCCGGCCATCGCCACCGCCCACACCACCGCCGTGTGCGACACGGTCGCCGACAGGCCCAGCAGCACCGCCTGCGTCAGGGTGCCGCGGATGGCAACGATGAACGCCGCCATCATGGTCTTGGAATGCCCCGGCTCCAGGCCGTGCAGCGCCCCCAGCAGGATGGCGCTCGGGACGAACAGCCAGGCATTGCCTTGCTGCAACAGGATCGAAAACTCGGGCATGGCGCACTTTCACAACGTGTGATCAGATTGGCGCATTATACTACCCCCCAGTATATGCATGTTACCCTTCCGTCAACTTTTTAGGCATGAGGTAAAGCGGACATGGCACACACCGTGAGAGACAAGGCCAAACTGCTGGCCCGAGTCAGGCGGATACAGGGGCAGACGGCCGGGCTGGAAAGATTGCTGGACAGTGAAACGGACTGCACCGCCGTGCTCCAGCAGATCGCCGCCATCCGCGGCGCGGTGAACGGGCTGATGGCCGCCGTGATCGAAGGCCATCTGACCGACCATGTGGTCAAGGAAGCCGAGCAGGCGCAACGGCAGCGCGATCTGGATGCCGTGCTCCAGATCATCAAGTCGTACCTGAAATAGGCCCGCCGCGGCGCAGCGGGCCAAGCCGGCCAGGATACCTTGGCCACGCGCTCATTCAGTGCGGGAAATAGGCCGCCACCAGCAAGGCAAAGACGCCGTACAGCGAGCTCACGCCGAGCAGCACCCGGCCATCGACCGCGCCGCGGCGGAAGATCCGCCATAGAAAGAGAATCGCCAGGGCGGTGATCACGCCGGACGCCAGCAGCGCGCCATCGAACTGCCAGGGCGTGAAAAAGATGCCCAGCGCGCTGGGAATGGTGGCCTGTATCATCATGGCACCGGAGATGTTCGCCAGCGCCAGGCGCTCCTTGCCCTGCCGCACCCAGATCAGGGCATTCATCGTTTCCGGCAGCTCGGTCGCCACCGGGCTCAGCAGCAACGCCACCAGGTGCGGCGACCAATGCAAACCGGTGCCGATCGCCTCAAGCTGGCCGACAAAGACATGCGACGCCACGCCGATCGCCACCAGCGCCAGCACGACCTGCAAACCCGCCCACCCCAGCGAGGGTTCAGCCATGTTGGGGCGGATTTTCAGCGGCTCCAGCTCTTCTTCCTCCGGGGCGGTATCGCTGTCACGGATTTCCCGCCAAACGTAGACGCCATAAGCCATCAGGAACAGCACACCCAGCCACGGCTTGATGGCAAAGGCCACCAGCCCCAGCGTTACCTTCACCGCAAACACGGCAAGAAAAGCGGCCTGGTCCCGGCTCAGACGGACATGATCCACGCGCACTTCGTGCGTTTCACGCGCCAGACGTCGACGGTTCAGCATCAAGGCAAAGCCGACCACGGCGTAGGCCAAGGTTGCCAGAACGAGCGGGCCACCCATCGCGGCGCCGACTCCGAGATCTTTCTGAGCGGGGGTATTGCCGAAAACCACGGCAGTAAAAGTGACGGCACTTTCCGGGAGGGCGGTACCGAAGGCGGCCAGCACCGAACCGACGGCCGTCGCCCCCAGATTCAGACGACGACCAAGCCATTCCACGCCATTGACGAAGAATTCACAGGACCAGTAAATGGCCCCGGCGGAAAGGAAAAACAGGGTGAAAGCGAGAAGCATGAGAGTAATCCGGCCGGGCGAGCAAGAATCCAATGGCGCGACGATACGCCTCGCCCGGCCTGGGTAAGCGCATCGCGGCCAAAGGTCTCGCCTGGCTCTCTCTGCTGGTGCAGAGGCTGTTCACACCATGAGGCTATGGCCTCAAGTTTGTTGACGTGAACTCCTTAGCAAGGGGCTAAGGATGGCTACTCCCCAATGACAACGTTACCATTTTAACAGTCCTCACCCCACCTGTCTCCATGAGTCCCTCCTTTTCTGCATTCGACATCATGGCCCTGACCGAAGAAAAATGGACTGCCTGGAGCAGTAAATCCGTGACAACCACTTATCTGGCCGCCGAGGTGGCACCGTGCCGCCTGGAGGCATCACGATGTCGGTTTTAGGACGGATGGCCACGCGCTCGTCCGCCACCATGAACGTCATATCGATCGATGATCTTCACCGTGCGGATCGCTGGCCGGAGTGGTGGCTTTCCGCCAACGGCGGCTCCGCGGCAGCACTGTTTCAAGGAAAGGACGACTGCATGAGCACACGCTACGCCGGCTACACGTTGGCCGAAATCAAGGAGGCGGCGACGACATCCGCCGACGACGGCACGCCAGTCCCGACTAACCCCGCCATGCTGCTGGACCTGATCGGCCGAATCGAGGAACTGGAACGCGCTCACGACACCGCCTGGCTGGCCGGCTTCAAAGCGGCCCAGGAAATGGCGGCCCGGCAGTGCGACACATTGGCCGAAGAATTCTACAGCGCCGCTGCCATCCGCTGCGCGAGCAGCGTCCGTGCCATGCAGCCATCCGCGTCCTGGGAGGCGACCACCAGCGAGGGGTCCGACAGACACCCCCTCCGCCCCGTCGAGGCGGAATGGCCTCACCCTGATGGCTTCCCCGCCATCGCCGGCATGCCTTGAATCCAGGTTGCCGCCCTCTCGTTCTTTATCGACGCCAGCCCTGTAGCTGGCGTTTTCATGGCCACAGCGCCCTCTTCGCCCCCTTGAATAACAAGAACGTCTCGGTGCGGCCGCTGCCCGCAAGATCGACGAGCGCCACACACCGACCACGTCAGGCTGTTGCGGGTTACGGTCTTGCTGACGTCGCGTTTACAGGCAATTCCATGTCGAAAACAGGCAGTTGCCGGCATGGCATTGAACCTATGATGACAAACCTTTCATCAGATCGTTTGGAGCCGACATGTCCGATTTCATCACCGTCCTGCGCGAAACCTGCCCCACTCCGGTGGTTGACGCCACCAAGTGGAAGCGCATCGGCGGCGACCCGCACACCGTCAACCTCAACGCCTACCTTTCGAAGGACGGCAGCAAGATCATGGGCACCTGGATCTGCACCCCGGGCAAGTTCGAGGTGAACTACGAAAAATGGGAGTACTGCCACTTCCTCGACGGCTACTGCATCATCACGCCGGAAGGCGAGCAGCCGGTGCATCTGAAGGCCGGTGATGTGTTCGTGATCGAACCGGGCATGAAGGGCACCTGGGAAGTAGTGGAAACCGTGCGCAAGTATTTCGTCTTTGCCTGAGCCTTCAGGCCGGCACGTTGGGCTGAGCCGAGCACAGCCCAACGGCCCCTCCTCGATGGAGGGGCATCGTGTTCTGCAACCTCATGACCGGCCACGACCGCCATGCCTATGCCGGCCTCTATTTCGCTCGCTTCAACACAACCTCGGCAATGCCGTCGCCTGTCGATGCGGGGGTTTGCCACGTAAGCTCGTCCCCAGTCACCGTGAACGGTCGTTTCTGCTCAGTTCCGTTCCAGTTCGGAAACGTACTGGTTTCTATGTGGAACGTGATGGTCCTGTTCGCCTCGTCAACGGTGTATCTGCCGAAGTGAGCGATCGACCCTAGCACAACGGCCTTGTTTTCTTCCGGGGTGCCTTCCATCCGGCTGGTGGATGCGAATTTGGCCTGTCCTGCCCGCACCGTCATCAAGATATAGCGGCCATTGCTATCAAAGTTCGCCTGGCCCTGTGGATTCGGACCGAAAAGAGGTATTCGCGTCCCATCGGAGCGGATAAGGTCAACGGAAACATAAGACCAGGTTCCGACGATTTGGTCCTTCAGGGCAGGTTGTGCCATGGCCGCGCTCCAGGGCAATGCCATGCCAAGAACGAGCAACGCCATGGCGGCCCGCATGCGGGCGCTGAATCTGTGCATGATACTTCTCCCACTAAGGCCCAACCCACCTTGTCCGGATGACACTTTTTCTTGGATAGGGCGACATCGACAGCGGCACGTGGCGGTGAGCCTACCCTGACTGGATCGCTGGCGATGGGTACGTTAACCATAGCCAAAACACTTCGGCGCCGACAGGCCCGGAGCGGCCGGAACAATGGCCGCCGGTGAGGCCCGGCAATACGATGGAGCGGGACAAGGGGCATGCACGGCAGAGTGTATGGTGCGCGGCACAGGACTTCGAGTACGCCCTAATAAAGGGTTGTGGCTTACAGACCGTGATCGACACCCCGATGTGATGGTGTCGCCGACACTGATCCTGACCGATAGGCTCAGTACGCCGGCCGGCCCCACACTACCCAATTGGCCCGATAGGCATAGAGAATTTTCCAGTGATATGATGTTCGAGTGATCGGCTTTGTTGCCTTGCGGCAGCAAACCAGTGCTCCCCGGCGGTCATGCCAACTGGGCGGCTGATCCATTGCTATTGGCTCAGGCGCCGCCGGCACAAGGGGGTATCGGATGAGCGCCTGTCATCTCCATGGCCAGCTCTTAACCGATTGAGATCACTCATGAATTACAAAAAATTCACGGCAATGTGCGTTACCCTTTTGGGGCTCAGTGCTCCATCCTTTGGCTGTACGTTCACCTGGCACCACTATGGCCCGGACCAGGTCAACGATCTCATGAAAGCCAAAATCGGCTCCGCCGTGTCCGACGAGTACTGCAAAAAGTACAACGCCAAATACGAAATCGTCGTCATGACGGATACGTACGTGAATTCTCAGAGAGCCTTGGCGCACGTCTCGGTCGGTTTGCGTAAACGTGGCTCGAACATTTTCCCGTCGAACCGATTCAGTGCCTACAAATTCGAGGATGGTGATTTCGTGATTGGCAAAGGCTACGCCTTGGCCTCGGCTCTCGCCATCGACACGGTCATGGACGTCATGTCAGACCTCAAGTCGTACACCAACTAAACCAACCGGTTTCACCCACCCCAGCCAACGCCCTCACACGAGGGCGTTTTCTATATGGCGTCGTCAAACCGGCAGAAAAGGACCTCGGCTAAGCAAGAACAGCTTCCGGAGATTTGCCTCAGGCAATCCGTATCACATATTGGGGTAATTCGGCCCGCCGCCGCCTTCCGGCGTCACCCAGTCGATGTTCTGGGTCGGGTCCTTGATGTCACAGGTCTTGCAGTGCACGCAGTTCTGCGCGTTGATCTGCAGACGCGGCGCCCCCTCCTCGCGGCCGACGATCTCGTACACCCCGGCCGGGCAGTAGCGCGTCTCCGGCGCGTCGTACTGCACCAGATTGATCTTGATCGGGACGCTCGGGTCCTTCAGCTTGAGGTGCGCCGGCTGGTCTTCGCTGTGGTTGGTGTTAGAGATGAACACCGACGACAGGCGGTCGAAGGTCAGCACGCCGTCCGGCTTCGGGTAGGCGATCGGGATGCACTCGTCCTTGGGCTTGAAGCATCCGGCGGTGTCGTCATCTATGGCCGCTCGGGCGCCACCATTAACCGCCATGGCATCCGTATGGGCACCAGCGAGATGTACCGCGCGGTGGAAGACCTGCCGGAAGTGTTGGACAGCATGGTGGTGGACCTGGAATACCTGGGCCGCGAATCCTACATGCCGCTGTTCGTGGTGCTGCGCCCCGGTATCGAGCTGACGCCCGAATTGACCGGCCTGATTCGTGACCGGATCAAGGTCGCCTTGTCGGCGCGGCACGTGCCCAACGACATCTTCCAGGTCGATGCGATCCCTCGCACCTTGTCGGGCAAGAAGATGGAGCTGCCGATCAAGAAACTGCTGCTTGGCCAAGCACTCGAGAAAGTGGCCAACCCGGACACCATGGCCAACCCGGAGAGCTTGCCGTGGTTCGAGGCGTTTGCCCGTCGCCATGCGGCAGGTAACGCGACGGCAGCGTAACCGCCGCCCGAGTCCCACCCCCTTGCCGCCACGTCTTCACCCGCAAGGCGCTGGCGGCAGTTTCCAACTTGACCCGACGGTTTTCAGTCGTGTCGGTGGGAACACACCGGATGCCCCAAACGTAACCGCCGGGCGCGACGCCCATCGGCGGCAGGGGCTGAATCGGGCATGCATCACAGCAAGGTGTTTGCCTTCATCCGCTCCAACTCCTGGCTATCCACCAGAATGCGTACCGCGTCGTGGCGCCAGTATTCATGGTCGCAATCGATGATTTCGCCATGCTGGTCGTAGTTGACGCAGGAGATCAGCAAGATCGGGCTGCCCTCGGTCAACATCAGTGCCTGCGCCACCTCGCCCCAGGCGGCCGTCGGGTTGATCTCGAAACGAGAGCGGCCATAACGCACCCCGTACTGCTGCTCGTAAAGCGTGGTCAGCGACTGGCTCAGGTCATGTTCCAGAATGCCGGGAAAGCGCTCCGGTTTCAGGTAGTGCCGCGCCAGCAGTACCACGCGACCATCCAGCTTGCGCAGCCGTGTAACTTCGTTCACTCGCGACAGGGTGGGCAACGCCAGCTCCTGGCACAGGGTCGGCGTTGCCACGATGGTGCGCGATGACAGCACCAGGGTTTCCAGTTGCCGCTTCTGTTCGGTGACGATCTGGTGGAAGGGGGAGCGGTACAGCGGGTTGTAGATCAGCCTGGGTGGGGCGACGAACCAGCCACGGCGGTCTTCGCAATAGACGCGCCCTTCGGCCTCCATCGCCAGCAGGGCCTCCTTCACCGTCGTGCGCGTGGTATCGAACAACTCGGAAAGCTCGCGCTCGGATGGCAGCTTGACCCCCGGCTGCAGCAATTTGCTATCGATCTGCATCTCCAGCGACTGCCTGATCTGGGCGGCCAGAGTGGTGTTACGCTCAATTGTCGCCAATTGGACTACTCCAGTGTTTCAAATTAATGGCAAATCTATCACGAAATCATGATTTCTCAAAGACATGTCAAGGTAATGGCAGTGTTGCCCACCCGGTAGGACTGCAAAGAAAACCACACGGCGAATTTTTATTTATATCGTTAAAATTCAAATAATTGGCAAAACAAAATCCTTGCGACGTCGTATTTTTGCTGCCTGGTAACATGCAGCACGATTGACAGCCGGAAAGCCACTGGACTAAGGTTTGCCTGCAGTTCAAATCTGGACTAGACCAAAGGAGCAAACATGAACAACTTGCTGGTTAGCGTCGTATCCGGCGGGCTTTGCCTCTGCCTGGCACAGGCCAATGCCGAGAGCCTCACCGTCCTGGCCCAGGCCGCCAAGAAAGAAGGCGCCGTTTACAGCGTGGGCATGCCCGACGACTGGGCCAACTGGAAAGACACCTGGGCACAGGTTACCCAGAAATATGGCCTGAGTCACCGCGATACCGATCTGAGCTCGGCTGAAGAACTGGCCAAGTTCGAGGCCGAAAAGACCAACGCGACGGCAGATATCGGCGACGTTGGCCATACGTTTGGCCCGGTTGCGCTGCAAAAGGGGCTGACCCAGCCGTACAAGCCCAGCACGTGGAACGACATTCCCACCTGGGCCAAGGACAAGGACGGCCATTGGGTACTGGCCTATACCGGCACCATTTCCTTCATCACCAACAACCAGTTGGTGAAAGAGCCGCCCAAATCCTGGGCCGACCTGCTGAAAGGCAAATACAAGGTCACGCTGGGTGCGGTAGGGGTTTCCGCCCGAGCCAACAGTGCCGTGCTGGCCGCCGCGCTGGCCCGTGGCGGCGACGAGAAGAACCTGAAGCCGGCGCTGGAGTTCTTCGGCCAACTGGCCAAGCAGGGACGCCTGTCGCTGATCGACCCGAGCTTGGCCAACCTGGAAAAGGGGGAGATTGAAGTCGGCATCCTGTGGGATTTCACCTCGCTGAGCTACCGCGACCGCATCGACAGCAAGCGCTTCACGGTGAGCATTCCCACCGACGGCTCGGTCACCACCGGCTACACCACCATCATCAACAAGTACGCCAAGCACCCGAACGCCGCCAAGCTGGTGCGCGAATACGTGCTGAGCGATGCGGGCCAGGTCAACCTGGCGCGCGGCTATGCCCGACCGATCCGCAGCAATGTGTCGATTCCGGCCGATGTGCAGGCCAAGCTGCTGCCCGCCAGCCAGTACAAGGTTGCCAAGCCGATCCGCGACTTCGCCGCCTGGGAGGACTCGACCAAGAAGCTGCCGCGCCAGTGGCAGGAAATGGTCATGGTGAACATGCAGTAAGGGGCGCCTGCCACGTCCAGCCAGGACAGCCTGGTATGGGTACGGAGGCATTCCCGGCAGGGCGGCGCCGGCGCATAGCGGCATCGAGTGCAACGACGCCGACCCGGCCAGCGGCGGGTGCCACGGTCCGTGTTCGGCCAACGTTTCAGCAAGCGGCCGTATAGCCGTGCGCAACCGATCGGACCGAGCCGCCTCGCCGCCGGCCTGCGCCACACCAAACCGCGTAACCCGGAGTTACTTTTGTCATGAAAACCACTTCACTCCCCCTTGCCGGCAAGCCTGCCGTGCCGGTGCGGCCGCGCTCACGGCTGCGGCACTGGCCGGCGGCGCTGTTGCTGTTGCCCTTTTTCGCCATGCTGATACTGTTCAGCCTGGCGCCGATGGCGTGGGTGCTGGTCAACAGCGTGCACACCGAACAGGGCCTGTCGCTGGCCAACTACGGCGACATCCTGTCCTCGCCGTTTTACCGCCAGGCCTTCGACAACAGCCTGCGCATCTCCGTGTGGTCCAGCGTGATCGGACTGGTGATCTCGCTGCTGGGGGCAGCCTCCCTGCGCCGGGTTTCCGGCCGGCTGCGCCGGCTTGTGGTGTCGATCACCAATATGACCAGCAACCTCACCGGCGTCCCGCTCGCCTTCGCCTTCATCATTCTGGTGGGCACCAATGGCGCGCTGACCCTGCTGCTGCGTCAGTGGGGGCTGATCGAGGACTTCCGCCTGTACTCCAGCAACGGCGTCATCCTGATCTACACCTATTTCCAGATTCCGCTGGGCGTGCTGCTGCTGTATCCGGCCTTCGATTCGCTGGATGACGACTGGCAGGCTGCGGCCTCGCTGTTGGGCGCCCGGCTGTGGCAGTACTGGCGCTACGTGGGTCTGCCGGTGCTGGCCCCCGCCATTCTGGGCACCTTCATCCTGCTGTTTGCCAATGCCATCGGCGCCTATGCCAGCGCCTATGCCCTGACGCAAGGCAACTTCAACCTGATCACGGTTCGCATTGCCAGCCTGGTGTCCGGCGACATCTTCCTGGAGCCGAACATGGCCGCCGCCCTGTCGGTATTGCTGATGCTGATGTTGCTGCTGGTCACCGCCGTCAACCAGTGGTTGCTAAAGAAAGGAGCCCGTCATGCGCGCTGAGCTCTATCACCGCAGCGTGGTCGCCGTGCTGATCCTGCTGCTCACCGTACCAGTGCTGGCCACCCTGCTGTATTCGCTGTCCGAACACTGGGGCGCCACCATCCTGCCGGACGACCTGTCGCTGAGCTGGTATCTGCAGCTGTGGCAGGACAGCGCCTTCCTGGCCGCCTTCGGGCGCTCGCTGGCGGTGTGCCTGGGCACCCTGCTGCTCGCCACGCTGATCATCGTGCCGGCGGTGTTCGTGGTGTTCTACCGCTTTCCCGGCTTGGACAAGCTGATGAACGCGCTGATCCTGATTCCGTTCGCGGTGCCGCCGGTGGTGACCTCGGTGGGCTTGCTGAACATCTACGCCGATGGCCCGCTGAACATCACCGGCACGCCGTGGATTCTGGTGGGCTGCTACTTCACCATCGCCCTGCCCTTCATGTACCGCTCGCTGGCCAACAGTCTCGCCAGCATCAATGTGCGCGACCTGATGGATGCCGCCCATTTGCTGGGTGCCAGCACCCCGGTGGCCTTTTTGCGGGTGATCCTGCCCAACCTGCGCAAAGGGCTGATGGCCTCGCTGTTCCTGGCGTTTTCCTTCCTGCTGGGCGACTTCGTGTTTGCCAACCTGCTGACCGGTTCCCACTACGAAACCCTGCAGGTCTACCTCTACAACATGCGTCAGACGAGCGGCCACTTCACCAGTGCCATCGTCATGAGCTACTTCCTGTTCACACTGTTCCTGACGTGGCTGACCGCCCGATTCAGCAAATAGGATGACATGCCATGAGTTACGTTGAAGCTAGCGGCCTGGCCAAGAAATATGGCAACGCCACCATTTTCCAGGACATCCATTTCTCGCTACGGAAAGGCGAATTCGTCACCCTGCTGGGCCCCAGCGGCTGCGGCAAATCCACGCTGCTGCGCAGCCTGGCCGGTCTGACCGACATCGACGCGGGCTGTATCCGCGTCGACGGCGAGGACATCACCCGCGCCGCGCCGCAAAAACGCGGCATCGGCATGGTGTTCCAAAGCTATGCGCTGTTCCCCAACATGAGCGTGGAACAGAACATTGCCTTCGGCCTGAAGCTGCAAAAGCTGCCGGGCAGCGAGATTTCGCGCAAGGTAGCCGACGTGATCCGTCTGGTGGCACTGAGCGGCAAGGAACAGCACTACCCGCACGAACTGTCCGGCGGCCAGCGTCAGCGCGTGGCACTGGCGCGCGCGCTAGTGGTGGAGCCGCGCATCCTGCTGCTGGATGAACCCCTGTCGGCGCTGGACGCCCGCATCCGCAAATCGCTGCGGGAGCAAATCCGCGACATCCAGCAACGACTGGGCCTGACCACGGTCTTTGTCACCCACGATCAGGAAGAAGCCCTGACCATGTCCGACCGCATCTTTGTCATGGATCAGGGGCGCATCGTGCAGGAAGGCTCGGCTGAAATGATCTACACCCGCCCGGCCACCGAGTTCGTGGCCCGCTTCATGGGCAGCTACAACCTGCTGACACCCACCGAAGCCAGCCGCCTGCTGCAGCTGGAAACCCGCGGCCATCTGGCGATCCGCCCGGAAGCCATCCAGATCTTCACCCCGGGGCAGGCCTACCCGGCGCACCTGAGCGCGCCGCTGCCGGCCACCATCCGCCAGCACCAGCTACTGGGCAACGTCATCCGCTATCAGGTGCAGGCCCACGGCATCACCCTGCAGGTAGACCAGTTGAACCGCCGCGCCGAAGACCTGCTGGCCGCCGGCACCGAGGTAAACCTGATGATCGATCAACAACAAATGCGGGAGGTGCACTGAGATGGCACTGGGAATTTTCGACATGGACGACACCCTAGTGGACGGCGACAGCGCCAATCTCTGGCTGCACTACCTGGTGGAGCGCGGTCTGGCGCCTGCCGAGATGCTGCCGCGCGAAGCCGAGCTGCTGCAGGCCTACCGCGATGGTCGGGTGGACATGCAGGAATACATGCGCTTTGCGCTGATCCCGCTGCGCGGCCTCGGCCTGGACACCGTGCAGGGCTGGCTGGCGCCCTTCGTCGAGCACATCATCCTGCCGCGCATTTTCCCGCAGGCGCTACGCCAGCTGGAGTGGCATCGCGCCCGCCAGGACCGGCTACTGGTGATCTCCGCCACCGGTGAGCACCTGGTCAACGCCATCGCGCGCCGGCTGGGCGTGGCGGATTCGATCGGCATCCAGCTGGCAACCCGCGATGGCTGTTACAGCGGCGATACCCACGGCGTGCTGAGCTATCGCGAAGGCAAGGTAACCCGCTTGCATCAATGGCTGCACGACGAGGGCGAATCGCTGCACGACAGCTATGGCTACAGTGACTCGCTGAATGACGTGCCGCTGCTGGAAGCCGTCACCCATCGTCACGCCATCAACCCCGACGCCACCCTGCGCCGCATTGCCGGCGAGCGCGGCTGGCAAGTCCTGTGCTGGCAGCACGCGGCGCAACAGGCCTGAACCCGGTCCCGCTGCGGCGGGATCATCGCAGCGCCGGCAAGGCGCAAGCGAGGTAAGCATGTTTACAGTGTTATTGCATCTTGCCGGCGGTGTCGCCCTGCTGACCTGGGGCCTGCACATGGTGGAATCGGGCATCATGCGCGCCTGGGGCGCCGGGCTGCGCCACGTGATGGCCGGCAGCCTCGGCAACCGTTTCAAGGCGTTTTTTGCCGGCATGGGTGTGACCGCGGTACTGCAAAGCAGCACCGCCACCGGCCTGATCGCCTCGGCCTTTGCCGGCCGTAAGCTGATGACGCCCGTCACCGGACTGGCCATCATGCTGGGCGCCAATGTCGGCTCCACGCTGATCGTGCAGGCGTTCTCGCTGGACCTGAGCTGGCTGTCGCCCGCCTGTCTGGTCATCGGCATGGCCCTGTTCGAACGCGGCAAGGGCTCGCAACACGGCAACATTGGCCGCGCCCTGATCGGCCTTGGCCTGATGCTGCTGGCGCTGGCGCTGCTGGTCGGCACCATGCGACAAGCCGAAAGCGCCCCGGCAGTGCGCAGCATTCTGGCGGTGCTATCCGGCCAACCCCTGCTCACCGCCGCCATCGCTGCCGTGCTGACCTGGGCGGCGCACTCCAGCACACCGGTAGTGCTGCTGGTGATGTCGCTGTCCGGCAGCCATGCCATGGCGCTGGACACCGCCTTGTCGATGGTGCTGGGCGCCAATATCGGCAGCGCGCTGAACCCGTATATCGAGGGAGCCAAGAGCGAGGACAACCTGCGCAAGCGCCTGCCCACCGGAAATCTGCTGCTGCGCGGCGGCGTCTGCCTGCTGCTGTTGCCGTTTGTCTCCGTGCTGGCATCGCTGCTGCACGCGAGCAGCACCGATAGTGCCCAGCTGATCGCCCACGTGCACACGCTGCTGAACCTGGCGATTGCCCTGCTGTTCATCGGCCTGTTGGACCCGTTGGCCACCGCCTTGGAACGACTGCTGCCAGACAACCGCGAAGCAGAAAGCCCCGATGCCCCACGCTATCTGGACCCGTCAGCCATCGCCTCGCCATCGCTGGCGCTGGCCTGTGCCACACGCGAAGCCCTGCACATGGGCGATGTCGTGGGCGACATGCTACGCCGCAGCCTGCCGGCCCTGCTGCAAGGCGATCGTCGCCTGGTCGGCGAAGTAATGCGCCGAGACGATGCGGTGGACAGTCTGCACGAGGCGATCAAGCTGTACGTTACCGCGGTCACGCGAGAAGGGCTGGAACCGGCCGATGCGCGCCGCGCCATGTCGATCATGTCTTTCGTCATCAATATGGAGCATATCGGCGACATCGTGGACAAAAACCTGATGGAGCTGGCTAGCAAGAAGATCAAGGGCAAGCTGTGCTTTTCTGCCGAAGGCACCACCGAACTACAGGCACTGCACGAGCAGGTCCTGGAAAGTTTCCAGCGCGCCCAGGCGGCGTTTGTCTCCAGCTGCGTAAAAACCGCCGAGCGCATCCTGGACGACAAGGTCATCGTGCGCGACCTGGAGCGCGAAGGCGCCGACAACCATTTGCTGCGCCTGCGCGATGGCCGCCCGGAAAGCATTCTGTCCAGCTCGCTGCACCTGGATGTACTGCGCGATCTGAAACGCATCCATTCGCACATCTGCGCCACGGCCTATCCGATTCTGGAACAGCAGGCGCCCCAGTCATGAACCGACACCCTTTCACGGAGAACACCGCATGTTAACCACGGCCAACGCCGCCAAGGTGGTACAACGCATCGACACTATCCCGCTATTCCTTCATGCCTACGCCTATCACCTCAACATGCGCTGCGGCAGAATCCTGCCTGCCGATCTGCTGGATATCGCGCACCGGCAGCAACTGGCCGGCGTGAAGATCCACGTGCTGGATGGCGAAGCCGCCGCCTTGTGCCATGCCGGCCCGGAAGAGTTGCAGGAATTTGGCGCCGGGGCCGCGGCGCTGGGGCTGGAACTGCATATCGAAACCAGCGCCTCCGACGCCGTGGCCATTGACGAGGCCGTGCGCATCGCCCGTCATACAGGCGCCCGCTCAGTGCGCTTTTATCCGCGTTACGAAGGCCATCTGCACGATGTATTAGGCCGGGTGGCAGCAGACATCCAGTCCATGAAGGCACGCTACAGCGACAGCGGCTTGCGCTTCACCATTGAGCAGCACGAGGACCTGACCAGCCACGAGCTGGTCGCGCTGGTGGCTGGCAGCGATTGGCCGCAACTGTCGATCCTGTTCGACTTCGCCAACATGATCAACGCCAATGAAGCCCCGCTGGCAGCGCTGGACGCCATGGCCGCCCACGTTACCGAAGTGCACATCAAAGACGCCCGCATTGTGGCCGAGGCCACCGGCAATGGCCACCTGGCCTGCCGCTCCGGCCAGGGGGAGCTGCCGTTTCGCGCTCTACTCACCCGTCTGCTCTGCCTCGGCGACAAGCAGCCGCAAGTCCGTGCCTATGGCCTGGAAGAAGAAGTGGATTACTACGCCCCGCCATTTCGCCACGATAACGAAGGTCCGAACCCGTGGATCCCCTGGCGCGAAATGAGCGAGACCCCACTACCGGAGCACGATCTGCCCGCGAGATTGCAGCAGGAAATCGACGATGCCGCCGCGCAACTGGCCTTTGTGCGCCAGACACTGGCACTCATTCGCGCAGAGGCAATGGGCTTCCTTGGTGAGGGCTGAAAACGCCCAAGAGCTTGGACTTGCCCCCGGTTGAGCGCCAGCGCGGCACCCGTCCCAGCGAGGCCGCAAAGTCGGGGCCGAACCTTAGCCCTTGGCATTGCCGGCGGCGGCCGACAGTTGGCTGGCGGTGATCGGGCCGATACCGATGGCGCGACAACTTGGGAAGGCCGATCGGAGCGCCTAATCAGCAGCTGGCCCCCTCTCCAACAACCGAATCGGGTATGATGTAAGCCATCATTCCGGGAATGATCAGAGGTGTCTCAGCTTTGGCTCAGTACCCCAGCAAAATAAACAGCGGGTATACAAGCGGGTATCAAATGACTGGCATTCTAGAAATTCCCTTGAAATTCAAAAGGATAAAATCTAAATGCTGCTTATGATCGATAACCCGCCTTATCGATCATC
>NZ_JBYSWM010000037.1:0-34910 GCF_058781125.1 Pseudogulbenkiania sp. FW507-F1
TTTGTTAAAGAGCGGTGCTGACTGCGTCGTTTCCGTCGCTGCGTCAGCTGAGGAGGCGAACTATACGCCCCGACCCCTCCCTCGTCAACGCCTTTTTGCAGAAAAGTGACAGAAACCGGGCAAAATGATCACAATAACCTGTTTTCAAAGAGCATTTCAGGCGTAAGAATTTTCGCCCCTCACCCGAAGCACCTCTCATAACTGGGTGATTCGGTCTGCAGAACCGATGCCGATGACCCGATAAAGCGGCGAATCAGTCCATAATTCCTAGTCAGAATCTGCACCGAGACGGAATAACACCTTGAAGCCCACCTGGATTTTTGATCTGGACGACACCTTGCACCACGCCTCGGCAGCGGTGTTTCCACATATCAATCGTTGCATGACCGAATTCATCATGCGCCACCTGGGCATGAGTGAAGACAGCGCGACGGAGCTGCGACAACGCTACTGGCGACAATACGGTGCGACGCTGAAAGGCCTGGAGCAACATCATGGCATCGCGCCGCAGACCTTTCTGCGCGACACCCACCCCATGAGCGAACTGGAAACGTTGCTGGTCTGGCAGGCACAGACGGCAGCACTGCTACGCCGCTTGCCCGGCCGCAAGATCTTGCTGTCCAACGGACCACAGCATTATGTAGAGGGTGTTCTGAGAAGGATGCGGATCAGGCGGCACTTCGCCAGCGTCTATGGCGTGGAGCGGCTGGATCTGCAGCCCAAGCCACATCCTCGGTCGTTTCGTACCGTGCTGCAGCGCGAAGGTCTGGACCCGGCCCGATGCATCATGGTGGAAGATTCACTGGCCAATCTGAAGGCGGCCAAGCGCCTGGGGATGCGCACGGTGTGGATCAGCCCTGGCGCGCGTCGGCCATCCTATGTCGATGTGCACGTCCGCCAGTTGGGGGAGTTACTTCGACTTGGCCTGCAGTGACGGCATGTGCCGCACGTTCCAGAGGGCACCGATCAGGCAGAGTGCCGCCGCCAGCGGCCAGAGCCGCGACAGGAACTCCACCAGCGCGTTCATATTGGCAAGGTGGCCGTAGCCCCAGCGAAACAGCGTGAGCATGTCGAGTTCGTTGGCGGACAGCGGCCAAAGAGCGGAGATCACTTGCGTCGCCAGCAGCGCCAGCAGCGCCACGACCAGCTGTACCCCCCGGCCGAAGCGGGTGAGCAGCCACACCAGCAGGAACCCGGCCCCCAGGCCTGCCAGCACGTTGCTGTTGATCCATTCAAAGAAAGCGAACGGCTTGAGCAGCATCCCGGCAGCCAGCATCTTGAGGAAGACGGCCAGCACGACGACGGTGGTGACGCTGCGGGCGATATAGCGCCGCTTGCTGAGGAAGCTGGTGACGAACAGCAGTGTGGCGGTCAGGTGCAGCATGGCTCCGCCGGCTTCGAGCAGGAACAGGAACAGTGCCGGGTTGTCGAGCGGCGAGATGAAGGGCTGCGGCAGGCCCAGCGGCATGACCACGACGCCGAACAGCGGGATGGAGGGGTTGAGCTGGGTGAGGAACCAGAGCGCCATCAAGGCCAGCGCGTAGTCGGCGGGTTCATTGGCGACGAAATAGCGCTGGCGCCAGCGCCAGACATGGTGCCAGGCGTGGCGAAACAACGGGCTGACCGCCAGCGTGGCGCCAATGAAGGCACCCGCGACGTTGTAGAGCATGTCCAGATTGGAGGCGACGCGCTCCGGCAGGAACTGCTGGATGAATTCCATCGTGAAGCTGGTCAGCCCCGACAACAGCAGCGCCGTGACCCAGCCCAGCCAGCGGGGTCGGAACGATAGCGCCAGTCCAAACCCGTAGGGAATGTAGACCACCAGGTTGGCGAGGTTGTCGAACAGGCGGAAGTAGTACGGCAACGGATAAAACAGGAACTCGAGCAGGGGGCGGCCGCTGTAGCTCCAGCCGGTGAACGGGTACAAGCTGGCGAACACGATCACGACGAACAGCAGCAGGGCCAGATAGCGGGCGATATGGGCCCGCTGCGGCACGCCATGGCGTATGGGTGTCAACATGAGACGCCCCGTTCGCTCAACCGAGTCTGTTCATGCATAACGTCATTATCGCTCGTCATTTGCCTGCGGCCAGCCGGACTTCGGCCAACCTTGCCCTCCATCTGCTCTTTACTCCCAACCCTCACCAGCGCCCCGTCTCGAAGAAGCGCCGATAGCGCGTCAGCCACGGCGCGATGTCGAAACCGCCCGCGGCGAGCCATGCGTTGTCGTAATAGCTGTTGAGGTAGCGGTTGCCGTCGTCGCAGATCAGCGTCACCACCGAACCGCTGCGCCCTTCTGCCACCATCTGTGTCACCAGCTCGCACACGCCGAAGAAATTGGTCCCGGTGGAGCCGCCGCAGCGGCGGCCGAGGACTTCCTGCAGGAAATGGATGGCGGCGTAGCTGGCGACGTTGGGCACGCGGATCATGCGGTCGATCACCGTCGGGATGAACGATGGCTCGACACGCGGGCGGCCGATGCCCTCGACGCCGGAACCGCCCTCGCAGCGGCAATCACGGTTGCCGCTCTGATAACTGTCGTAGAACACCGAATTTTCCGGATCGACCACGCACAGCTGGGTAGCCAGCTTCTGATAGCGCACGTAACGGCCGAAGGTGGCCGAGGTGCCGCCGGTACCGGCACCGCAGACGATCCATGTCGGGACAGGATGGGGTTCCAGCGCCATCTGCTGGAAGATGGTTTCGGCTATATTGTTGTTGCTGCGCCAGTCGGTGGCGCGCTCGGCGTAGGTGAACTGGTCCATGTAATGGCCGTCAAGCTCATGGGCCAGGCGGCGCGATTCGTCGTAAATGGTGGCCGGATCGTCCACCAGATGACAGCGTCCGCCGTAGAATTCGATCGCCTTGACCTTCTCGGCCGAGGTGCCCTTGGGCATGACGGCGATGAACGGCAGGCCGAGCAGACGGGCAAAGTAGGCTTCGGAGACCGCCGTGCTGCCGCTCGAGGCCTCGATGATCGGCGTGCCCTGGCGAATCCAGCCGTTGCACAGCCCGTACAGGAACAGCGAGCGGGCCAGGCGATGCTTCAGGCTGCCGCTGGGATGCGTGGACTCGTCCTTGAAATACAGCTGGATCTGCGGCAGGGCCGGAATGGCCAGCGGAATCAGATGGGTATCGCTGGAACGATGGAAGTCCGCCTCGATCTGGCGGACAGCTTGGGCAACCCAGTTGGACATGGAGGAATTCCGCAACGGCATAAAATGGTTATTTTACCGTTGCCACAACAAAAAAGGCGCACCACGCGGTGCGCCTTGTCGTCTTGCCGTCTGGCGATCAGAACTTGGTGCCGACGCCGAGACCGAACACCCACGGGTTGATCTTCAGGGTGCCCAGATCGGCACCCGCGGCGCTGACATCGGTCTTGATGTAGATCTTCTTCACGTCCAGGTTGACGAACCAGTCCTTGTTGACGGCGATGTCGGTGCCGACCTGCAGGGCGCCACCCCAGCTGTTCTTGTCAACGTTGACCTTGGTGCCGTCCGGCAGATGCAGATCGTTATTGTAGAAGCGGGTGTAGTTGATGCCGGCGCCGACGTAGGGGCGGATCTGGCCTTCCGGGTTGAAGTGGTACTGCAGCGTCAGGGTCGGCGGCAGGTGGTTGATCTTGCCCAGCGAGCCCAGATCGGAGGTCACTTCATGACGCGCGGTGGCCAGGATCAGTTCGGCACCGATGTTATTGGTGATCATGTAGGTGAAGTCGAGTTCCGGCACGGTCTGCTTGTCGACGTCGGCGTGCACATCCGCCACCACACCACTGGTCTTCACATCCGGGTCGATGTTGATGACGCGGAAACGCGCCAGGATGTCCCCTTGGGCGGCAAAGGCACTGGCGGATACCAGCCCGGCGATCACGGCAATAGCAAGTTTTTTCATGGTTTTCTCCAAAGATGGTTGGTGGATTGCTGATCGCCCGATCTGCTGCCGTTGACTTTGCCGCCTACCGGCAGTAGCGTGCGACGTCTTCGGAGGTAAGATTAACCACACTCTAATTATGGTTTTTTGAGCTAGATCATGGTCACGTCATGAAATATGTCGATTTGCGCGATTTTATTGCCCAACTGGAACGCGAAGGGGAACTCAAGCGCGTCCGCGTGCCGGTCTCGACCCATCTGGAGATGACCGAGATCGGCGACCGGGTGCTGAAGGCCGGCGGCCCGGCGCTGCTGTTCGAACAGCCGGTACGCGACGGCCACGGCTTCGACTACCCGGTACTGGCCAACCTGTTCGGCACCCCGCGCCGGGTGGCGATGGGTATGGGGGCGGAGGACATCGGCGAATTGCGCGAGATCGGCAAGACGCTGGCTTACCTCAAGGAGCCGGAACCGCCCAAGGGCTTCAAGGATGCCTGGGACAAGCTGCCGCTGTTGAAGCAGGTCCTCAACATGGCGCCGAAGGAAGTGAAGAAGGCGCCGTGCCAGCAGATCGTCTGGGAAGGCGCCGAGGTCGACCTGGGACGCCTGCCGATCCAGCATTGCTGGCCGGGCGATGTGGCGCCCTTGATTACCTGGGGGCTGACGGTAACGCGTGGCCCCAACAAGAAACGCCAGAACCTCGGCATCTACCGCCAGCAGGTGATCGGCAGGAACCGCGTGATCATGCGCTGGCTGGCACACCGCGGCGGCGCGCTGGACTACCGCGAATTCCGCGCCGCTAACCCGGACCAGCCCTACCCGGTGGCGGTGGTGCTGGGTTGCGACCCGGCCACCATCCTGGGCGCGGTGACGCCGGTGCCGGACACGCTGTCCGAATACCAGTTTGCCGGCCTGTTGCGCGGCAGCCGCACCGAGCTGGTGAAATGCATCGGTTCCAACCTGCAGGTCCCGGCCAGCGCCGAGATCGTGCTGGAAGGCCACATCTATCCGGACGATACCGCGCTGGAAGGGCCATACGGCGACCATACCGGTTATTACAACGAGCAGGACCGCTTTCCTGTATTCACCATCGAGCGCATCACCATGCGCGAGAACCCGATCTACCACAGCACCTACACCGGCAAACCGCCGGACGAGCCGGCGGTGCTGGGCGTGGCGCTGAACGAGGTGTTCGTGCCGATCCTGCAGAAGCAGTTTCCCGAGATCGTCGACTTCTACCTGCCGCCCGAAGGGTGCTCGTACCGCATGGCGGTGGTGTCGATCAAGAAGCAGTACCCCGGCCACGCCAAGCGCGTGATGATGGGCTGCTGGAGCTTCCTGCGCCAGTTCATGTACACCAAGTTCATCGTGGTGGTGGACGACGACGTCAACACCCGCGACTGGCGCGAGGTGATCTGGGCCATCACCACGCGCATGGACCCGGTGCGCGACACGGTGCTGATCGAGAACACGCCGATCGACTACCTCGACTTCGCCAGCCCGATCTCCGGCCTGGGCGGCAAGATGGGGCTGGATGCCACCAACAAGATGCCGGGCGAGACGCAGCGCGAGTGGGGCACGCCGATCGTGATGGACGCGGCGGTGAAACAGCGCGTCGATAAGCTGTGGGACGAGCTGGGGCTGTAAGCGGGCGGTGCCTCGGCCGCTGCAGCGGGCGCGGCGGGGAAGCGAGGGGACGGTCTCCGGCCCCGGCGCTCCCGGCAACCCCGGCAGAAGCGCCGACCGGAACAGCCGCTAAGCCCTGCACCCTATATCTGTTACCATGCCCGGTTTTCCCCATACTAGGAGTCTAGACATGAGCGATGTACGCAACCCGAATTCCGCCCAGCGCCTGAAGCGCCTCAACAACCGCCAGTGCAAGAAGATGCGCGTGGGCAACTACCAAGAACTGGGCTTCCACCTGGTGGCCACCCTGGCCGACGATCTCAGCAGCGAAGGTCAGGATGCCCTGCTCGACGCGTGGCTGACGCGCGTGGACGAGGCCGGCGTGAGCTTCGGCGGTCATTTCGACGGCCGCTGCAACCTGGAAGGCGTGGTGTTCCCGGTGGGCGCGGTGAAGATCGGCGAGGAACTGCGCGGCGAGCTGGCCGGCTGGCTCAAGGCCCGCAGCGAAGTGAAGGCGCTGGAAGCGAGCGAGCTGATCGACCTGTGGCACGCCGCCTGAGCCTGCCCCGCTCCAAGCACAAAAGCCCGCATCAGCGGGCTTTTGCTTTTTTGACGTCCGCGGCTCACGGCGCCGGGTTGGGGTAGCGCTCGTGGATCGCCTCGATGCCGGCCAGCACCTCGTCGTCGAGCCGTAGCGACGCGCTGGCAATGTTCTCTTCCAGCTGCGCCAGCGTGGTGGCGCCGATCAGGTTGCTGGCGACGAAGGGGCGCGAATTGACGAAGGCCAGCGCCATCTGCGCCGGCGACAAGCCGTGCCGGCGCGCCAGTGCCACGTAGTCTGCTGTCGCCGCCAGCGCCTGCGGCCGGGTGTAGCGCGTGAAGCGGTCGAACAGCGTGAGCCGGGCGTTGGCCGGGCGGGCCTGGTCGAGGTATTTGCCGGAGAGGACGCCGAAGGCGAGCGGCGAGTACGGCAGCAGGCTGATGCCGTCGCGATGCGAGAATTCGGCCAGGCCGATCTCGTAGCTGCGGTTGAGCAGGTTGTAGGGGTTCTGGATGCTGACCATGTGCGGCAGGCCGAGGCGCTCGGCGGCCTGCTGGAAGCGCGCCACGCCCCACGGCGTTTCGTTGGAGAGGCCGACATGGCGGATCTTGCCGGCCCGCACCAGATCGGCCAGCACCGTCAGCGTTTCTTCCGGGGCGACCGCGCCGTCCGGCCCGTCGAGCCAGGGGTAGCCCAGGCGGCCGAAGGTGTTGGTATGGCGCTCCGGCCAGTGCAGCTGGTAGAGATCGATGTAGTCGGTCTGCAGGCGCGTGAGACTGCCGTCGAGCGCGGCGATAAGGTTGGCGCGGTCGAAGTGGTTGGCGTCGCCGCGGATGTGGCGCGGGTTATGCGGCTGCAGCGCCGGGCCGGCGATCTTGGTGGCGAGCAGCACGCGGTCGCGGCGCCCGCCCTTGGCGAGCCAGCTGCCGATGTAGCGCTCGGTCAGGCCCTGCGTCCCGGGCTTGGGCGGCACCGGGTACATTTCGGCGGCGTCGATCAGGTTGATGCCGTGCTCCAGCGCCAGGTCGAGCTGGGCGTGGGCGTCGGCTTCGCTGTTCTGCTCGCCCCAGGTCATGGTGCCGAGACCGATGAGGCTGACCTGGAGGCCGCTGCGGCCGAGTGGGCGGTATTCCATCGCGTGGATCCTTCGCTGTCGGGAGGGAGATGGCCCGATTATGCGACGCGCGGCGGGCGACGCAAACCGCAGCCGGTCGGCGTCCGGGCCATGCGCGCTGACCGGGCGGCCGGGCTGATGCCAAAACGCCACGCCGACACCAGGTTCCGGGCAGGCATCGCCACCGGCTTGATCTATGACAAATAGCATTCCGGATACGGCACTCTAGAATGATCGGCTTACCACCCGGAGTGCCCAACGATGAAGCTCACCCTCTCCTTGTGGCAACGCCTGCTGGGACTGCTCCCCGGCGAACTGACCGTGCACGAAACGGAATGGCTGATCAGCCCGCAACAGCACATGCCGTTGATGGCGCAGCGCCGCGCCGTGATCATCATCAACCGGGCGCGCCTGTTCGCCATGCTGTTCGCCCTGCTTACCCCGCTGTGGATCGCGGTCGACGTGGTGGCGCTGCCGATGGAGCTGGCGGCCAAGTTGGCCGGCATGCGCCTGATGGCCACCGTCGCCTTCGCCTGGCTGGTCTTCGGCCACCACAGCGACGGTACACTGCGACACGCCTATCGCGCCATGGCGACGCTGTTCGCCATCCCGACGCTGTTCTACATCGCCTCGCACCTGCTGTTGACGCGTTACCACCTGCAGGGGCTGTCGGCGGCGATCGGCACCGGCTACGCCTTCCTGCCGTTCGTGCTGCTGGCGGGCTTCGCCATTTTTCCGCTGACGCTGCTGGAGAGCGCCACCTTCGCCTCGCCGATCCTGATCGCGGACGGGCTGGCCTGGCTGCTGCAATGGCAGGTGATCGACTGGCCGTCGTTCAGCGGCGCGTTCTGGCTGCTGACGCTGATCAGCGCCGTGGCGACGCTGGCGTCGATGAGCCAGCTCGCCTTCATGATCGCGCTGGTCAACCAGGCGGTGCGCGACACCCTCACCGGCTGCTTCTCGCGCCGCAGCGCGGAGGAAATGCTCGATCTGCAGTTCACTTTGGCGCAGCGCGCGCGCCGTCCGCTGTCGGTGGCCTTCATCGACCTCGATCACTTCAAGAGCATCAACGACAAACACGGCCACGAGGCCGGCGACCGCGCCTTGCAGAGCCTGACGCAGGCCATCGGCGACACGCTGCGCCACGGCGACATCCTGACGCGCTGGGGCGGCGAGGAATTCCTGCTGCTGATGCCGGAAACCGACCGCCAGCAGGCGCAACAGGCGCTGGCGCGACTGCGCCGGCACGGTCTCGGGCAGCGTCCGGACGGCTCGCCGCTGACCGCCAGCATCGGGCTGGCCGAGAGCCAGACGGACCAGGCGGCAAGCTGGCAGCAGCTGGTGGAGATCGCCGACGCCCGCATGTACCGCGCCAAGCAGCAGGGCCGCGACCGCGTCGTCGCGGCGGATGACGGGGAGCGGCCCGCCTCGGCACCGGTCGACGTGTCGGAGCTGCGGACGCAGCCGGTGTAAGCCGCGGCGGAGTCCCCACGGCAAAAAGGTTGGCCGAAGCCCGTCAACAGCGGCTTCGGCCAACCTTTTTCATTCGTAAACGCCTTTTAGCGTTGCTGACAAAACCCCAGTGCAACGGTTCCGACAAGGGGCGCTGCCGCGGACAATCCCCGCAGGACGGCACGTGCGCGCGGAGCGGATCGAAAGATTCGCCCGCGAGCGGAGCGCCGCCGGCAGGGTTTGCCGAGCGCCACTCAGCCCGGCGACAACGCCGCCAGTGCCGGCCCCTTCAGCAGCAGCCAGCCCAGGCCGGCGAGGTTGAGCCCGACCGTGAGCCAGTAGACGCGACGGAACGATGCCTTGCTGGACTTGTGGCGGAAGGCACGCTGGGCGACCAGCGCGCCGGGCCAGCCGCCGAGCAGGGCCAGCAGGTGCAACTGGTGTTCCGGGCTGCGCCACTGGCCGCGTTGCGCCGACGTCTTGTCGTGCCCGTACAGCACGAAGCTGGCCAGGCTCAGGCCGGCGTAGCCCAGCACCAGCCAGGGCGGCAGCCGGCCGGCCAGAAGCGCCAGCCACAGCCCGAGGAAGAACACGCCCGCCACCGTGCAGGCCGGCCCGACTCCGCCGGCCCCCTGCCCTTGCTGGCGTGGCGCCACGCCGACCAGCTTCGCCTCCACGGCGCGTGGCCGGCGACGCTCGTCGTAATTCTGGCGGTAGCTGACCAGGTCATGGGCGGCGGGACGGCGCGGCACCGTGCCGAAATCGCTAATGTGCACGAACACCTCGGCGCCGCCGCCGTTGGGGGTGATGAAGCCGAAGCCGCGCGCGTCGTCCCAGCGCGTGAGCCTGCCTTGAAAACGCATCCCTGCCCCCTGTCTGTCGAACCGAATCTGCCGTCCGCCGTCAGCGCACCGGCCCCACGCCGCTGGCAGCCTGTTCCGCCAGCCAGTCGCGCGTGCGCTCGGCGGCCTGGAACTCGTGCACCGCCTGCTGCAGCAAGAGGAAGGCGGCGTCGGCGTCGTGGTGCAGGCAGGCGTCGCGCAGGCGCTGCAGCAGACCGGTCAGCACGTCCTCGTCGAGGTGGTATTCCTGCGCGCGCAGGATGCGCGGGTGGTCGGTCGGCAGCACGTTGTCGCCGATCAGCAACTCCTCGTACAGCTTCTCGCCGGGGCGCAGCCCGCTGAAGCGGATTTCGATGTCGCCGTCCGGGCGGCTCTCGTCCTTCACCGTGAGCCCGGAGAGGTGGACCATGCGCCGCGCCAGTTCGGCGATCTTGACCGGCTCGCCCATGTCGAGCACGAACACGTCGCCGCCCTCGCCCATGGCGCCGGCCTGGATCACCAGCTGCGCCGCCTCGGGGATGGTCATGAAGTAGCGCGTGATCTCGGGGTGGGTGACGGTGACAGGGCCGCCGGCGGCGATCTGCTTCTTGAACAGCGGCACCACCGAACCGGAGCTGCCCAGCACGTTGCCGAAGCGCACCATGACGAAGCGGGTGCGGCTGCCGCGCGCGTGGCGCGTCTGCAGGCACAGCTCGGCCAGGCGCTTGGTGGCGCCCATGACGTTGGTCGGGCGCACCGCCTTGTCGGTCGAGATCAGCACGAAGGTATCGACCCCGCCGTCCTCGGCCGCCTGGGCGCAGACGTCGGTCCCGAAGGCGTTGTTGCGGATGCCGGCGAGCGGGTTGTGCTCGACCAGCGGCACGTGCTTGTAGGCGGCGGCGTGGAACACCGTCTGCACGCCGAAGCCGTCGATGACGCGGAACAGCCGCTCGTAGTCGGTGACCGAGCCCAGCAGCGGCAGGCATTCCAGCTGCGGCGCCAGGGCCTTGAGCTCCTGGTCGATGGCGTACAGCGCGAACTCCGACAGCTCGAACAGGATCAGGCGCGCCGGGCGCTGGCGCACGATCTGGCGGCACAGCTCGGAGCCGATCGAGCCGCCGGCGCCGGTGACCATCACCACGCGCCCCTCGATGTTGCGCGCCAGCAGTTCCGGGCGCGGCGGCACCGGGTCGCGCCCGAGCAGGTCCTCGATGTCGACCCGCTTCAGTTCCTCCACCCGCACCTCGCCCGACACCAGCTCGGCCATGCCGGGCAGGCGCTTGATCGGCACGTGCAGCGACTCCAGCTTCTCCAGTATCTCGCGCTGGCGCGCGCGGCTCACCGACGGCAAGGCCAGCAGGATGGCCTTGGCCTCAGTGTCGGCCAGGAGCGCCGGCAGCTCGGCCGGGGCGTGCACCGCGAGGCCGCGGAAGGTGTGGCGCCACAGCGCCGGGTTGTCGTCGACGAAGGCCATCGGCCGGTATTCGCGCCCGGCCTGCAAGGCCAGCATCAGCTGGATGCCGGCGCGCCCGGCGCCGTAGATGATGACGTGCTCGCGCGGGCTGTCCACGGCGTCGATGCGCCGCACTAAGCCGCGCAGCAGGAAGCGGCTGCCGCCGATGTAGGCCATGGCGAACACCCAGAAGATGACGATGGACGAGCGCGGGAACGGCCCGATGCGCGCCATCACGATCACCGCCGCCAGCACCAGCACCGCCAGGCTGACGCCGTAGCACACGGTGTAGACGATCTTGTCGTCGAGGTACTTCAGCACGGCGCGGTAGAGCCCGAGCTTGATGAAGATCGGGAGCACCCACAACGGCGGCACCACGAAGATCCACAGGTAGGGGGTGAGCTTGGGGTCCCACACCCCGCCCAGGCGCAGCACCACCGCGCTGTAGAGCGCCAGCGGCAGCAGCAGCGCGTCCATCAGCATCAGGAGCGCCATCTTGTGGTGGCGCGAGAAGGAAAGCAGCTTGTCGATCATGGTCAGCGCAGGACGATCTTCTTCAGGGTGGCGAGGATGATGCACACGTCGCCGGCCAGGGTGTGGCTCTGCGCGTAGCGCACGTAGTAGTCGAGCTTCTGCGGCAGCACCTCGTCGAGGTAGGCGCGCTCCGGGTCGGCGGCGGCGCCGAGGATGTCGTTCTCGTCGATCATGCGGATCGACGCCCAGTCGGTGATGCCGGGACGCACCGACAGCACCAGCGCCTTCACTGCCGCCGGGTAGTGTGCAACGTAGCGCGGCACCTCGGGGCGCGGGCCGACCAGGCTCATGTCGCCCAAGAGCACGTCGATCAGCTGCGGCAGCTCGTCGAACTTGGACTTGCGCAGGAAGCGCCCGGCGCCGGTGACGCGCGCATCGCTCCCCACCGTGAGCTGGCCGTGGCGCTCGGCGTCGACGCGCATGGTACGGAACTTGTGGATGCGGAAAGGTTGGCCGAAGCGCCCCACCCGCTCCTGGCGGAAGAACACCGGCCCCTTGGAGTCGAGCTTGATCCACAGCGCGATCGCCAGCAGCAGCGGCGCCAGCAAGACCAGGCCGGCGCCGGCGGCGATCAGATCGAACAGCCGCTTGGCGCCCATCGAGCCGGGGCGGCCAGTGGCCGGCAAGACGGACCCGCTCATGCGCCGAGGATCTCCCTGACCGCCGCGATCACGCGCGTCTGGTCGTCGTCTGTCATCCGGGTATAGAGCGGCAGCGTCACCTCGGCCTTGAAGGCGGCGTCGGCCACCGGGAAGTCGGCGTTCTTGAGCTGGTAGCCGTCGCGCCATACCGGGTGGCGGTGCAGCGGGATGAAGTGTACCGAGCAGCCGATACCCTTCTCCGCCATGCGCACAATGAAGTCGTCGCGGCTGACACCGGCCTCGGGCTTCAGGCGCACCGGGTAGAGGTGCCAGGCGTGCTGGTCGGACGCCAGCGCCGGGCGCGCCGGCAGGATCAGCGGCAGACCGGCCAGCTCACGGTCGTAGCGCGCCGCCATCGCCTCGCGCTGTTGATGGAAGCGGCCGATCTTCTTCAACTGGTGCAGACCCATCGCCGCGGCGATGTCCGGCATGTTGTACTTGAAGCCCGGCGCGACCACCTCGTAGAACCAGGCCGGGGTCTTGGACACGTAGCGGTCGAAGGCGTCGCGGCTGATGCCGTGCAGGCGCATCACCTTGCAGCGCGCGATCAGGTCCTTGTCCCTCGACACCACCATACCGCCCTCGCCGGTGGTCATGGTCTTGTTGGCGTAGAAGCTGAACACCGTGGCGTCGGAGCCCAGCGTGCCGATCAGCTGGCCCTGGTACGTCGTCGGCAGCGCGTGCGCGGCGTCCTCGATCACCTTGAGATTGTGCTCGCGCGCGATGGCGAGGATGGCGTCCATGTCGCAGGCCAGCCCGGCGAAATGCACCGGCATGATGGCGCGGGTCTTGTCGGTGAGCGCGGCGCGGATCGCCGCCGGGCTGATGTTGAAGGTAGCCGGATCGACGTCGACCACCACCGGGTGCGCACCTAGGTAGCGCACCACCTCGGCGGTGGCGGTGAAGGTGTAGCTTGGCACGATCACCTCGTCGCCCGGGCCGACCCCCACCGCCTCCAGCGCCAGGTGCAGGCCGGCGGTGGCGGAGTTGACCGCGATCGCCTCGACGCCGCCGCCGAGAAATTGCGCGAAGTCGGCCTCGAACTGCTTGGTCTTGGGACCGGTGGTAACCCAGCCGGACCGCAGCGCGTCGACCACTTCGTTGATTTCTTCTTCGCCGATGTCGGGCAGGGCGAAGGGGAGGAATTTATCCGTCATGTTTTATGCCTTGCTTTGTGTGCGGCGCCCCGCGCCTCGCGGAGGCCGCCGCTGTCATGTCTTGTCTTGCGTCGGTGTCGTCAGCGCGGTGCCGCGTAAATCTCGATGCGTTCCTTGCCGCTGCCGACGTTCTTGCGCTTGAGGCGCAACACTCCGACCTCGCCGGTGCACTTAAGATGCGTGCCGCCGCACGGCACGCGGCCGAAGCCGGCGACTTCCCAGTAGCGGCGCTCGGCCGCCTCGTCGGAGAAGGCGCTGACGATGGGGGCGTCGGCGTCGATCACGGCCTGCGCCTCGCGCATCAGCTCGGGCAGCAGCGGCGTCAGCGGCTCGTGCCAGGTGAAGTCGATGCGCGCCTTGTCTTCGCCGATGTGCGCGCCGATCTTGCCGATGGCGGGCAGACGTTGCGTCACCAGTTCCAGCACGATCTCGGCGGCGAAGTGCAGCCGCATCAGGGCGTAGCGGCGCGGCCAGTCGATCTCGACCGTCACCGTGTCGCCCTCCTCCAGCACGTGCCCCGGTGGCAGGGTGTAGACCAGGTCCCGCCCCTGCCAGCGCGCCGCCAGCACGCGGTAGCCGCCGATGGTGCCGGTGTCGCTCTCCTGCCCGCCCGATTCGGCGAAGTACAGCGTCGCCTCGAGCACCACGTCGAGCCCGTCGACGCGCGCGACGCGGGTGATCAGCGCCGTGCGGTAGGGCTCCCGCCAGAACACCTTGTCAGTCATCGTCGCCTCCTTCCCGGCCATGATCCTGGCCGCTGCCGCGCCAAACCATGCCTAGCGTAGCCCGTAGCATGGGTGAAGGCGTTCCCGCCGCACCCCGTCATTCCCGTTGTATCGCCGAGGTGATGGGTTGCGCTGCACTGCCCCCATCCTACTCATCTACCCGACTCCCGTTACCAGCGTTCCGCCAGCCGCTTGCCCCAGCGCTGCGTCGGCAGTTCGACCCAGCGGTTGATCGCCACCGCCAGCCACCAGGTGACGAAAAGCGCCGTCAGCACCAGCAGCCACCACGGCAGGCCCAGCCGCGCCAGCGCGGTCATCGTCACGTAGCCGGCGATGGAGTGGCACACATACCAGGCGTAGCTGACCGCGCCGACGCGCGCCAGTAGCCGACTGCGCCACCACGCCGGGCGCAGCACGCCGAGCGCGAACAGGACGATGCCGACAGCGTAGCTCAGGTAGAGCGCCAGCGAGTGCCAGCCGGTGAACCAGACGAACAGCGCCAGCATCAGCGTCGCCATGATGGCCGTTTCACGCCGCGAGGCCTGGCCGGTCAGCCAGAAATAGCACCAGCTGCCGGCGAACATCAGCGGAAAGTAGCACACCACCGGAGCCAGATAATACTGCGCGGCGTGCCACGCCGTCCCCCATGCCGGTCCGCGGCACAGCAAGGCCAGGATCGGCAGCAGCAGCCAGATCGCCCCCTTCAGGCGGCGGCGCGTCAGCGCGAATGCACTGCCCAGCAGCGCGTAGAACCACAGCTCGACCTTCAGCGTCCACATCACCGGGTCGATGTTGCGCCCGCCCAGCATGTCCTGGAAGGCGATGCTGGCGTGCCCTAGCACGTCGCGCACGCTCACCGCGAACGGGGCGCCGCCCAGCCGGCTCGCCAGCCACAGCGCCAGCACGGTGACGGCGAGGCCGGCCCAGTAGGTCGGGTAGATGCGCGTCAGCCGCGTCACGGCGAAGCGCGCCGCACCCTGCCGGCCCAGCGACAACGGGATCAGCAGCCCCGAGAGCAGCAAAAACAGCCCGACGCCGACCGCGCCCAGGTTGACCGGCAGCGCCAGCGAGGCGCTGGGGTAGCCCGCGAGCGGCGCGAGATCGAGGATCTGGCCGACGCGCTCGCGGCTGAACCAGAAAATCTGGGTGTAATGGAACAGCACCACGGCGAGCATCGCCAGGCCGCGCAGGGCGTCGGCGAAGTCGAAGCGGACGTGCGGCTGGCTCATGGCGGACCTCAGCGGCAGGCGGCGAGGAAGCGCCGCGCCAGCACGGCGTAGTCGTGCTGCGCCAGCACGTGCGTCCGGCCCGCCTCGCCCATGCGCTGGCGCTCGGCCGCCGGCAGCGCCAGCATGCGCCGCACGGCGTCGGCGATGGCGGCCGGGTCTTCGGCGCCGACGCTGATGCCGGCGCCCGCCTCGCGCACCAGGTCGTTGCCGGCCTCGACCGAGTGGATCACCGGCTTGCCGGCCATCAGGTAGTCGAACAGCTTGTTGGGGTTGATGCCGAAACGGTAGATCGGCAGGCGGCGCCAGCCGATGAACAGCGCGTCGCACCGGGCCAGGAAGGCCGGCACCGCGCGTTTCGGAATCGCCGGCAGGAAACACACGTTGGCGAGGCCGAGTTCAGCCGCGCGCGCCTCTAGCGCCGCCTTGTCCGGGCCGTCGCCCACCAGCACGAAGCTGACCTTGTCCTGTTGCAATCGGCTGGCCGCCTCGAGCAGGAAATCGAGCGCGTTGGCCAGGCCGTGGCCGCCGGCGTAGCCGACGATGAAGCGGCCTTGCTCCTTCAACTCGGCCAGGGCCTGGACGTGCCCGGCCGGCAGCGGCGCAGGCTCGCCCTGCCACTCGGCAACGTCGACGCCGTTGGGCACCACCGCGTACTTGGCCGGGGCCATGCCGTGCTCGACCATGTAGTCGCGCGCGCACGGCAGCATCGAGATCACGGTGTCGGCCTTTTTATAGCCGAAGTCCTCGGCCCACTGCAGCAGGCGGATGAACGGGTGCTTGGGCGACATGCCGCCCACCTCGACCGGCGTCAGCGGCCACAGGTCGTGCACCTCGTACGCCAGGCGCGCGCCGGTCTTGCGGGCGATCCACGCCGCCGGCACGGTGTCGAGCGGGTAGGTGGACGAGGCGATCACGAGGTCCGGCTTCCATTCCTTGAGGTAGCGCCCGGACAGTCCCATCAGCCGGCCGAGGAAGCGGAAGATGTTGATCACGCGCTTGAGGCCGTTGCCCTCGTAAGGCGGCGTCTTGCACCAGGTGTAGCGGATGCCGTCGATGTCCTCGTCGCGGTAGGCTTCGGCCAACGTCGGGTTGTGCTGGCGCAGGTGCGAGTAGTCCGCCGCGACCAGGTTGACCTCGTGCCCGGCCCGGACCCATTCGCGCGCCAGGTAGTAGGGGCGGAATTCCATGCCGTGCTTCGGGCTGCCGGCGTAATGGTTGATGTAGAGGATGCGCACGGTCGGTTTCAGTCGGTTGGGTGGCGGCGGCGGAAGGCGCGCTCCATGGCGTTCCAGTCCATGCTGGTGAACACCACGCCGGCGACACCCCAGCTCACCAGGTTGAACAGCACGTCGGCCGGGGTCGGCAGCTTGGCGTAGCCCAGCATCAGCATGGTCAGGCTGAACAGCGCCAGCGGCAGACCGCGCCAAAGCAGGCCCTGACGGATGGCGAAGGCCCACTTGCCGCGCGCACGCTCCAGACGCCAGCCGGCGAAGTCGTCGGCCATCCAGGCCGCCAGCTTGCGGCGGAACAGCCACATCGGCGCGATCAGCATCAGCATCGCCGCCAGGCAGTAGGCCGCCCACAGCAGCGGGCGGAAGGTATGCTGCTGCAGGCCGTAGAGCAGGCTGCCCAAGGGCAGGCCGAACAGCAGCAGGGTCGGCCCCAGCGCCAGCGCGTGCAGGCGGTCGAGCAACTGGCGATAGCGCTTCATGCCGCACCCCCGGCCAGCTCGCGATACAGCGCCACCAGCTTGTCGCCCTCGGCGGCCCAGCTGTAGCGCGCCAGCACCGCCGCCTTGCCGGCCTCGCCCATGGCGTGGGCGCGCTCGTCGTCGGCCAGCAGCAAGTTGATGGCGCTGGCGATGGCGGCGGCGTCGTTCGGGTCGACCAAGAGGCCGCAGCCGGCGCCGTCGACGATGTCGCGCCACAGCGGGAAATCGCTGGCGATCACCGGCAGGCCGGCGGCCATGTACTCGAACAGCTTGATCGGCAGCGACTCGACGTAGCTCGGCGTCGGCAGCAGCGTCACCAGGCCGACCTTGCTCGCCGCCAGCACCTCGGCCACACCGGCGCGGTCGAGCACGCCCAGATCGTTGACGCGCGCCCAGCCCGGTTGGGCTTGCAACTCGGCCTTGAGTTCAGTCTCGCTCCACAGCCCGGCCAGGTTGAGGCGGGTGGAGGTGGACGGCAGCGCCGCGATGATCGGCGCGATGCCGCGCGTGCGGCTGATGCCGCCGAGGTAGCACACCTCGTTGCGGCGCGCCTCCCATGGGGTGTCGCGCACCAGCTCGGCCAGGATCGGGTAGTTGCAGACGTCGATGGCGCGCGCGCCGAGCGCGGCGAAACGGCGCCGGATCACCGGCGTGGCGGCGACGATGGCGTCGAAGCGGCGTGCGGCGTAGTGTTCCAGCAGCTCCACCCCCTTCGACACCAAGGGCCGCGCCGCGCCGGGAATCCAGTGCTTGGCCAGCACCTGGCGCGGCACGTCCTCGTGCACGTCGTACACCACCTTGATGCCGGCGCGGCGCAGCTTGAGCGCGGCCGGGATCAGCTCGGGGTCGTGGAAGTGCGCCACCTCGGGCTTAAGCGCCAGCGCGGCGCGGTAGACGCGCTCCACGGTGCCGGTCATGCGCGCCAGGCGCCCGCCGGTTTTCGGGCCGACGTCGTGGATGCGCACGCCGTCGCGGATTTCCTCGCCCTGGCCGTCGGCCACGATCAGCGTGACGTCGTGGCCGGCGCGCGCCAGCGTGGCGCACTCCTTGACGAAGATGCGGATGTCGTAGCGCGGGTGGGCGCTGGTGAGATGGCAGACTCTCATCGGGTTTCCAGCAAATCGTGATAGATCGCCGCAAAGCGGCGCATATTGTCCTGGTGCAGGCCCTTGGCGGCGATCAGGCGGCGGTTGAGCGCGGCCGCCTCGGCCAGCGCGGCATCGTCACTGGCGCGGCGCAGCGTGGCCTTGAGGGCGTCGCCCAGGCGTGCCACGTCTTCCACGATGGCGCCGTTGACGCCGTCGAGCACCCATTCCAGGTTGGCCGGCAGGTTGGACAGCATGGGCAGGCAGCCGTGGCCCATCGCCTCCAAGAGGCTGATGCTGGTGGCGTCCGACTCCGGCACGCTGACGAACACGCGCGCCGCACGGTAGAGCCCGGCCAGCACCGGCGCCGGCACGAAGCCGGTGAAGTGGACGCGGCGCAGACCGAGGCTTTCGGCCAACCCTTTCAGGCAGTCGCTCTGTTCGCCGCTGGCGGCCACGGTCAGCGTCCAGTCGTCCCAGGCCGGATCGGCCTCGACCTCGGCCCAGCCCTTGAGGATGGCGTCGACGCGGTAGAGCTTCTTGTGCAGCCGGCACGACAGCACGTTCTTCGGCTTGGCGGCCAGATCGGGCGCTTCCGGCAGCGCGTCCATGCCGAAGTTCAGCACGTCGAGGCGTCGCACCGGCGCCAGGGTGCGGATCACCGCCGCCATATGCAGCGAATCGGAGGTCACCGCGTCCGCCGCCGCCAGGTTGGCCGCCACCATCGCCTTCATCAGCCGGTTCTGCTGCGGCAGCAGCAGCACGTCCGAGCCCCAGGTGGTCAGCACCCAGCGCACGTCCTTGCCGGCCAGGGCGCGGCGCGCGTGCCAGGCCACGCTATTGGCCTGGTGCACGTGCACGATGTCGGGCCTCACCTCGTCGATCAGCGCCGCGATGCGCCGCGCCGTCGCCAGCGCCTTGAGGCTGAAATCCACGGCAAGCACCTGCCCCAGGTTGGCCGGACGGTAGTGCTCGGGCAGCTCGCCGCTAGTGACGAGGTGCACCTCGGCCACGTGCGGCGCGATGCCGGCGAGGTAGCGGAAGGTGTGCACCGAGGCCGAGCCGATCAGCAGCAGCTTCATGCGGCGGTTTCCTTCAGGTAAGCGCTCAATGCCGCCGCCAGCCGCGCGAGTCGGGCGTCGAGCGCGGCGTCGCAGGCGATGGCGATGTTCATCGGCAGGTTCAGCACCGTGGCAGCGAGGCGCTCGCCCTCGGGCGCGCTGCCGGCGAGGTAGCCGTGGCGGAACGAGCCCGCCGGGTGGATCACGTCGTCGAACCACACGCCGATGGCGAGCCCGCATGCCGCGCTCAGGCGCCGCGCCAGCGCCGCCTTGTCGGCCACCGGCTGCGGCAGCGCGAACGGGTAGCGCACCCAGTGCGCGCCGGGCGCGCCCGGCCACAGCGTCAGGCCGGGCACGGCGGACAGCGCGGCGCGGTAGCGTTCGGCCAACCTTTGCTTGTGCCGCAGCAGCGCCGGCAGCGCCGCCAGTTGCGGCAGCAGCAAGGCCGCCGAGAGCACCGGCAGCGCGCGCGGCGGGTGCGCCACGCCGTCGGCCACCTCGGCGTCGGACGAGCGGTAGATGAGCCCCACACGGCGCGCCAGGGCCAGCCAGACGCGCCCGGCCAGCGCGCAGCGCGCCGCCAGCAGATGGCCGGTCAAGGTGGCCAGCAGGCGCAGCTGATCCAGCGCGCCGAGCTCGGCCGGCGGTTCTTCCGCCGCCAGGCCCTCCGGCAGCAAGGCGAAGCCGCCGATGCCGCCGCTCAGGTTCTTGGAGTATTCGAAGCTAAAGAAGGCGCCGTCGTGGTACGTCCCCAGCCATTGCCCGTCGCACTGCGAGGCGAAGCCGTGCGCGGCGTCGTCGAGGAAGACCACTCGCGGGTGGCGCAGGCGCAGCGCGTCCGGCACGCGGCAGGCCGGGCCGAAGTTGTGCGGCACGATCACCGCGCGCGTGGCCGGGCCGATGGCGGCGTCGAGCCGGCTCCAGTCGAAACCCAGCGTGGCGGCCGAGACGTCGAGCCAGCGTACCGTGGCGCCCAGCGCCGGGATCTGGTTCGGCACCACCACGCAGGTGTAGGCCGGCACGATCACCTCGTCGCCGGCACCGACGCCGTGCGCGCGCAGCAGCAGCGCCAGCGCGGCACGGCCGGTGTCGGTCAGCACGATGCGCCGCGCGTCGACGCCGAACAAGCGCGCCAGTTCGTCGCGCAGGCGGCGGCGCAGCGCGGTGCGGCCGGCCACCAGGCGCGGCAGCGCGGCCAGCAGCATGGGGAGCGTCAGCGAGTTGGCGGTCAGCACAGCCGGCGCACCTGTTTCGCCGGCGCCCCGGCGTAGAGCCAGCCCGACTCGAGCCGGCCCTTGGCCACCGAGCCCGCCGCCAGCACCACGTTGTCGCCGATCTCGCAGCCGGGCAGCACGATGCAGCCGGCGCCGATGAACACGTTGTCGCCGACGCGGATGTCGCCGTCGACGTGGCACTCGGTGAACGGCGTCACCGGCACGTCGGCCGGAATGCCGTTGGAGTGGCAGAAGAACAGGCTGCGCGGCCCCACCGCAACGTTGTGGCCGAAATACAGGTGATGGTCGCCGATCAGCAGGTAGAAGTACGGCGCGAGGTGGCTGTCGGCGCCCAGCGTGAGCCGGCCGTGCAGGCCGATCAAGGCGTCGCCGCGCCAGTACAGCAGCGCGTTCTTGCCCAGCGACAGCGCGTTCCAGCGCGTCACCCGCGCGCTCGGGTGCACGCGCGCCCCGGGCGCGAGGCGCGCGCCGCGCAGCAGCGGCCACAGCCGGTACAGGCGCAGCAGCAATCGTTCAAGCACCATGAGTCTCCAGGCGGCGCAACAGGCGGAAGATCCACGCCACGTAGGCCGCGAAATACAGCGACATCACCCCGGACATCACCTTGAACGCCAGCAGGGCGTCGCGGCTGACGACGAACACCGCGGCGAACGCCGCCATGTTGACCACCACGCCGATCAGCACGAACAGGAAGGAGGCACGCTGGCGTCCGATCACCATCGGCACCATGAAGCACGGCCCGGCGACGAAGGCCGCCGCGAGGTACGGCACCAGCGTCGCCGCGATCACCCCGGCCTCGCGCCAGCCGGCGCCGAACACCCAGCCGAACAGCGGCTCGGCCGCCACCAGCAACAGCCCGAACGGCAGCAGCGCGGCGCCGGCCAGCACCGCCAGCGCGCGCGCCAGCAGCGGCGTCATGGCGCGGCCGTGAGCGTGCGCCTCGGCCAGGTCGCGGAAGATCACCTGCGACACCGCCTGCCCCAGCAACGCCGCCGGCAGCTTCAGCACGCGCAGCACCAGCGCGTACTGGCCGACCACGGCGTGCCCGGCGAGCGAGGTCAGCAAGGCCAGCATCAGCGAATCCTGGAACGCCACCACGAAGGCGTGCGGGGTGTTGATCTTGGGAAACTCGGCGTAGCGCCGCGCCAGCGCGGCGAGCTCGGCGCGGCGGTGGCCGCGCAGCCAGGTCAGGCGCGTGGCGAGATCGGCGCGCGCCTGCGCCAGCAGCGCCAGCGCCTGCCCCGCCAGCGAGCCGGCGATAAGGCCGGCAAAGCCCAGCCCGGCCCAACCGGCGCCCAGCTGCGCCAGGGTCACCCCGAGCGATTGCATCACCCGGCCCTGGGCGTTGGCCGGGTAGCGGCGCTGGCGGTTGTTCCAGCTGGTCCAGGCCTGCAGGCTGCCGGCCAGCCACACCCCGCCCGGCAACAGCAGGAGCCACGGCGCCAGCGCCGGCGCGCCGAGCGTGGCGGCGATCCAGCCGTGCGCCGGCAGCAGCAGCGCGGTGAGCACCAGCAGCAGCGCCAGGTTGATCGCCAGCGCCAGCGTCATCAGGCGCTCGGCGTCGCGCTCGTCCTTGGGCAGCACGATGGCCATGTCGTAGCGCGCGGTGGCGATCACCGCCAGATTGGAGAGCCAGGCGGAAAACACCGCCAGCAGGCCGAAATCGTCCGGACTGTAGAGCCGCGTCAACAGCGGCGCGAACACCAGCGGCAACAGCTGCGCCAGCGCCGCGCCGCCGGTCAGCGTCGCCACGTTGCGGGCGAAGCCGCCGGCCACCAGCCGTTGTACGGCGCCTTTCAGCATCGCTCGGCAGCGCTCAAGCCAGCGCCTTCTTCACGGCGGCGACGATGGCATCCTGCGTGGCGTCGTCGAGGAAGGGGTGCATCGGCAGGCTCATAACGCGCTGCCCGGCGGCTTCGGCCACGGGGAAGCTACCCACGCTCTGGCCGAGCGCGGCGAAGGCCGGCTGCAGGTGCAGCGGGATCGGGTAATGCACCGCGGTGGGCACGCCCAACTCCTTGAGCGTGGCCGCCACCGCGTCGCGCCGGTCCACCTCGATGGTGTACTGGGCATGCACGCTGGAACAGCCGTCGGCCAACCTGGGCACGCGTGCGACGTCCTTGAGCAGTTCGGAATAGCGCGCGCCGATGCGCTCGCGGGCCGCGACTTCGGCCGGGAAGCTCGGCAGCTTGGCCAGCAGCACCGCGGCCTGGAGCGTGTCGAGGCGGCCGTTAAGGCCGATCACCGAGTGGTGGTAGCGGCGATCCTGGCCGTGCACGCGGATTTCGCGCATCGCCTTGGCCAGCGCGTCGTCGTCGGTGAAGCAGGCGCCGCCGTCGCCGTAGCAGCCCAAGGGCTTGCTCGGGAAGAAGCTGGTGCAGCCGATGGTCGACAGCGCGCCGGACTTCCTGCCCTTGTAGGTGGCGCCGAAGCTCTGCGCGCCGTCCTCGATCACCGGCAGATGGTACTTGGCGGCGATGGCGTTGATGGCGTCGAAGTCGGCGCACTGGCCATAGAGGCTCACCGGCATGATGGCACGCGTCTTCGGCGTGATCGCCGCCTCGATCCTGGCCGGGTCGAGGTTGTAGCTGTCCGGGTCGATGTCGACGAACACCGGCGTGGCGCCGAGCAGCGCAATCATCTCGCCGGTGGCGATGAAGGTGAACGGCGTGGTGATCACCTCGTCGCCGGCCTGGATGCCCAGCGCCATCAACGCGATCAACAGCGCGGTGGTGCCGTCGGCCACGCCGACGCAATGCTTGACGCCGACGTAGGCGGCGAGCTCGCGCTCCAGCTCGGCCACTTCCGGCCCCATGATGTACTGGCCGTGGTCGAGCACGGCGTGGATACGCGCGTCGATGTCGGCCTTGAGGTGCTGGTACTGCGCTTTCAGGTCAATGAACGGAATGCTCATCGGAATCGTTCCTCAGGCTTCGGCCAACGTTGGCCGAAGCCTTGCTGGGGATCAGAACGGCGTGCAGTGATTGCCGCCGATGTCGTAGTTGGTGCCGCAGCCCGGGCAGGCGTGCTCGCCGATCATGTCCGACAGGCGCTCACCGCAGGCGCACATCCAGCCCATGCGGTAGGCCGGGGCGCCGACCATCAGCGCGTAGGCCGGCACGTCGTGCGTCACCACCGCGCCGGCGCCGATGAAGGCGTACTCGCCGATGGTGTGGCCGCACACGACGGTGGCGTTGGCGCCGATGGTGGCACCCTTCTTCACCAGGGTGCGGCGGTACTCGTGCTTGCGGCTGACGTGGCTTCGCGGGTTGTTGACGTTGGTGAACACCATGGAGGGGCCGCAGAACACGTCGTCCTCCAGCGTCACCGCGTCGTAGATCGACACGTTGTTCTGCACCTTGACGTTGTCGCCGATGATGACGTCGTTGCCGACGAACACGTTCTGGCCGAACGAACAGCGCTCGCCGATCACCGCGCCGGCGCAGATGTGCGCCCAGTGCCAGATGCGGGTGCCGGCGCCGATGGTGGCGCCGTCGTCGACGATGGAAGTGGGGTGAACGAGATAGGTCATGCGGGTGCCCTCACGCAATCAGAAAAACAGGAAAAAACCGTCGACGAAAAACACCAGGCCGAGCAGGGCCACCGGCAGCGCGGCGAGCCAGACGGCCTTTTTCTTGAACAGGCCGGCGATCGAGGAGATCAGGATCGCCACCTGCAGGAAGATCACCGCCATGCCGAACGGTTTGCCCTGGCGCTGCGCGCTGTCGCGCTCGGCCTCCAGGGTACGCGCCTTCTGCTCGATGTCCTTGCGCTCCTGGTTGTAGCGCGCGGCGCGCTCGGCGGCCTGCTGCAGCGTTTTGGCGTAGCGCTCGCGCACCGTCGGCTCGACCTGCGGCGGCAGGTTGTCCAGCGCCAGCTGCAGGCGGTCGCGCTCCATCTCGTAGAGGTTGCTCTTGATGCTTTTGGCCTGGTAATAGGCCCACTGGTCCGAGGCCTGAGCCTGGGTGATGACGCTGCGCGTGGAGAAACTGCCGCCCTTGAAGGTGGACAGCGTGGCGCACACCGCCAGGATGACGGTGGTCAGCGCCAGATAATTGAGCCAGGGTTCTTTCTTTTCGTCCGCCATGATGTTGCTTCGGGTAACACGGTGAAAACGGGAACGGCCCGCCGGCGGCGGGCCACGGGAATCAGTAGTCGAGCGGCAGGCTGACGCGGCGGCCGTCGCGCGCCGACAGATACATCGCGATCAGCAATTCCAGCGACTTCAGGCCCTCGCGCCCGTCGGTCTCCGGATCGGCCTTGCCCTGCATCACGTTGATCACGTTGTCGTAGTAGAGCGGGTGGCCGAAGCCGTACACGCTGGTGGTGGCGTAGCTGGCGCTCTGGATCTCGTCGTCCATCGGATGCGGCTCGGCAAACTCCCAGTGCTGCACCTCGTTCACCGCCACGCCGCCGACGCGCACCGTGCCCTTCTCGCCGATGATGGTGATCGAGCCTTCCAGGTTCTTGGGGTAGGTCAGCATCGTCACGTTCATGCTGCCCAGCGCGCCCGAACGCCACTTGACGCTGACGGTGCCGGTGTCCTCCACCTCGATGTTGCGCGCCAGCGTCGCGGTGTAGGCCTGCACGCTCTCCACCGGGCCGATCAGCCAGTCCAGCAGGTCGACGTAGTGGCTGGCCTGGTTCATGAAGGCGCCGCCGTCGAACTCCCAGGTGCCGCGCCAGGCGGCCGAGTCGTAGTACTCCTGCGGCCGGGTCCAGAACACGTTGACGTTGACCATGTAGAGGCGGCCGAAGCGCTTCTCTTCCATGGCGCGCTTCAACAGCTGCAGCGTGGCGTTGCGGCGGTTCTGCTTGACCACGAACAGGCGGCGTCCGGCGCGGTCGGCGGCCTTCACCATGGCCAGGCCGTCCTCCCAGCGCGTCGCCATCGGCTTCTCGGTCATGACGTGGAAGCCGGCCTCGGAGCACTCGATGCTCTGTGCCGGATGCAGCCCGGACGGGCTGGTCAGGATCACGATGTCGGCCCGGGTCTCGGCCAGCAGCGCGGCCAGGCTGGCGTGGCCGCGCGCGCCGGTGCGCGCCACCGCGGCGGCCAGCGCCGCCGGGTCGATGTCGCACACGTCGGTCAATTCGGCGCGCTCGGCGTGCTTCTCCAGCGCGGCAAAGTGGTTCTGGGCGATGCGGCCGCAACCGACCAGCGCGAAGCGGATCTTGCGGTCGGTGATCGGGGCCTGATGGGCAGCTTGCATGGTGTTCTGGTCTTTCTGGAAAAGGCAAAGGGCGGCCAGGGCCGCCCACATCGATCCGGTGGTGTGACAGGCCGGCCAGCGCCGCTCCGCCACACCGGCGTCATTATACGCCAGCCTCTATTAAATCAGCAGGCGGTTGTCGCTGTGCTGATTGGTCGACTTGAGCCGGCTGACAAACTCCGGAAATTCGAGCCCGAAGCGCGCCTCCAGTTCCTCGGCGCGTTTTTTCAGGCCCTCGAAACGCGTCAGCGCCGGCGAACCGGCGAAGGCCATCACCGCCACATTGCCGTGGCTGGCCGACGGCAGCTCCAGCACCCGCCCCTCGAACACCCCGAGCAGACGCTCCACGAACTGGTGGTAGCGCTTGTCGCCGCTCCACCAGTTGGCGACGAACACGCCGTCCGGCGCCAGCGCGCGCTTGCAGTCCTCGAAGAACGCCTCGGTGGTCAGCGCGTCGACGATCTGCAGCCCGTCGAAGCCGTCCACCAGGATGGCGTCGGTCGAGCCGCGGAAGATCTTGACGTAGTCGGCGCCGTCGGCCTCGACGATCTCGAAGCGCTCGCCCTCTTCCGGCAGCTCGAAGAAGGCGCGCGCCACGTTGATCACCTGCGGGTTGATGTCCACCGCCACGCTCTTGGCGTCGCGCAGGTAGAAGTCGATGTAGCGCGCGAACGAGCCGCCGCCCAGGCCGATCTGCAGGATGTGGCGCGGCTCCGGATTGAACAGCAGAAAGCCCATCATGGCGCGGCTGTACGACAGCACCAGCCGCACCGGGTCGTCCACGTCCATCGAGCTTTGCACCGTCTCCGAGCCCAGGTGCAGCGAACGGATGCCGTCCACCTCGGAGATTTCCACCTCCGGCATGGCGTCCACGCCGTCGCGCACGCGGCGGCGGAACGGATGACGCGCTCTACCCGCCACAGGAGGTCTCCTTCGGACGGGAATCGAGGATGCTGATGGTGCGACGCGGCGCTTCGGCCAACTCGTCGTCGCCCGGCAGCGGCGGATCGCGGAATTCTTCCTTGTCGAAGGCGGTGTCGCCGTCGGCGAACGGCGCGTCCCCGGTCTTGAGCCCGGCGAAGTCGAACAGGCCGGTGTCGGCCAGGTGCGACGGCACCACGTTCTGCAGCGCGCGGAACATGCTCTCCAGGCGGCCCGGGAAGCGCTTGTCCCAGTCGTTGACCATCTCCTTCACCACCTGGCGTTGCAGGTTGGGCTGCGAGCCGCACAGGTTGCACGGGATGATCGGGAACTCGCGCAGCCTGGCGTAGCGCTCCAGGTCCTTCTCGCGGCAGTACGCCAGCGGGCGGATCACCATGTGGCGGCCGTCGTCGCTCACCAGCTTGGGCGGCATCGACTTCAGCTTACCGCCGTAGAACATGTTGAGGAACAAGGTATGCAGCATGTCGTCGCGATGGTGGCCGAGCGCAATCTTGGTCGCCCCCAGCTCGTCGGCCACGCGGTACAGAATGCCGCGGCGCAGGCGCGAGCACAGGCTGCAGGTGGTCTTGCCCTCGGGGATCACGCGCTTGACGATGGAGTAGGTGTCTTCCTCGACGATGCGGTACTCGACGCCGATCGACGTCAGGTACTCCGGCAGCACGTGCTCGGGAAAGCCCGGCTGCTTCTGGTCGAGGTTGACCGCGACGATGGAGAAATCGATCGGCGCCGACTTCTGCAGCCCGAGCAGGATGTCGAGCAGGGCGAAGCTGTCCTTGCCGCCGGACAGGCAGACCATGACGCGGTCGCCCTGCTCGATCATGTTGAAATCGTTGATGGCGTCGCCGACGTGGTGGCGCAGCCGCTTGGCCAGCTTGTTGGCCTCGAACAGCGCCTTCTGCGCCTTGGCGTCGAGGGTTTGGATATCGGACATGGAAGGAACAGCTAAGAAATTGAAAAACAGGCGATTTTAGCGCGAATCGGGGGCGCCTGTCATGGCCGACACTACAACACCACGCTCCTGCCACCATCCACCGCCAGCACCTGCCCGGTGACGTAAGCGGCGTCGAACAGCAGGAATTTCACCGCGCGCGCGATGTCCTCCGGCGTGCCGATGCGCGCCAGCGGAATGCTCGCCTCGATGCGGCGCTTGTGCTCCTCGTCGAAGAACGATTCGCCCTCCGGCCAGAGGTTGCTGCCCGGCGCCACGCCGTTGACGCGCACCTCGGGCGCCAGCTCGATCGCCAGGCTGCGGATCAGCTGGGCATGGCCGGCCTTGGCCAGGTTGTACACCACGTGCGACTTCATCGGCCGCTCGGCGTGGATGTCGACGATGCCGACGATGGCGCCGCCGCTCGCTCTCAGATACGGCGCGGCGGCCTGCGCCAGAAACAGCGGCGCCTTCAGGTTGCTGCCCATCAGGTCGTACCACACCGCCTCGTCGATATGGCCGATGCCGGAGGGGAAGAAGCTGGAGGCGTTGTTGACCAGCCCATCGAGCCGGCCGAACGCCTCGAGCGCGGTCTCCACCAGGCGCGGCAGCCCGGCGATGTCGTGCAGGTCGGCCTGCACCAGCACCACCGAACCGCGCCGCACCGCGTTCAGCTCCAGGGCCAGGCTTTCTGCCTCAGCGCGCGAACCGCGGTAATGCAACACCAGCCGCGAGCCCCCCGCGTGCAGATGACGGGCGATGCCCGCTCCCACCCGGCGCGCGCCGCCGGTAATCAGCACCACCTTGCCCTCGCCCATCGCCCCTCTCCCCTTGTCTGTCGCGTCGCCGCCCATCCCACCCCTTTCCGGCACGGCGGAATTGGCCGACAATTCGCCCAATTCTACCGCAAGCCACGCCATGACCCAGTTACCCGCCCCCGACGCCGCCGCCCTGGCCGTCAGCCAAGAGCTCTCCCGCCACATCGCCGCCGAGATCGCCGCCCACGACGGCTGGATTCCGTTCTCGCGCTACATGGAACTGGCGCTGTACGCCCCCGGCCTCGGCTACTACAGCGCCGGCAGCCGCAAGTTCGGCGCCGCCGGCGACTTCGTCACCGCCCCCGAGCTATCGCCCTACTTCGGCCGCACCCTGGCGCGCCAGCTGGCCGAGCTGCTGCCGCAGACCGGCGGCACGCTCTACGAATTCGGCGCCGGCACCGGCCGTCTCGCCGTCGACATTCTCACCGAGCTGGAAGCGCTCGGCCAACTGCCCGCCCGTTACGCCATCTTCGACCTCTCCGCCGACCTGGTCGAGCGCCAGCGGCAAACGTTGGCCGAAGCCCTGCCGCACCTCGCCGGGCGCGTCGAATGGCTGAGCGAGCTGCCGGAACAGTTCGACGGCGTCATCATCGGCAACGAAGTGCTCGACGCCATGCCCTGCGAGCTGCTGCACTGGACCCCGGCGCCGCAACAGCGCGGCGTCACCGTGCGCAACGGCGCCTTCGCCTGGGAAGACCGCCCCATCGCCGATCCCCGCCTCGCCGCCGTGGCCGCCGCGCTACCCCCCGAGGCGGCCGGCTACCTGTCGGAAGTCAGCCTGGCCAACCGCGCCTTCATCGCCACCCTGGCGGCACGCCTGGTGCGCGGCGCCATCCTGCTGATCGACTATGGCTTCCCCGAACGCGAGTACTACCACCCGCAGCGCCACATGGGCACGCTGATCGGCCACTACCGCCACCACACCGTGGACGACCCGTTCTACCTGCCCGGCCTGATGGATCTCACCAGCCATGTCGACTTCACCGCCGTGGCGCTGGCCGGCACCGACGCCGGGCTCGACCTGATCGGCTACACCACGCAGGCGCAGTTTCTGGTCAACGCCGGCATCACCGCGCTGCTGCAACAGCTCGACCCGGACGACGTCGCCCGCTACGCCCCGCGCGTTGCGGCGGTACAGAAGCTGCTGTCGCCCAACGAGATGGGCGAACTGTTCAAGGTGATCGGCTTCGGCAAGGGAGTGAGCATCGACTGGATCGGCCTCACCGAGGGCGACCGCTGCCACGCCCTGTAAGAACCCGCCTCCGATCTGTCGCGAGAGGCCTCTGCGGGGTGAAGAGCAGCACAGGGACCGGAACGGACACGTGGTCCATGAGGATTCCGGATCGCTGAGCCAATCGAAGATTGGCACGCAGTGCACATGAGCCCCGATCGGGGACCGCGCAGCAAGATCGGAGACAGGTTCTAAGCGTTTCGGCAAAAAATACGCCCCAGCTGTTGACAGCCCCAAACAGCCCCGGTATAGTTCGCCCCACTTCGACGCAACAAGCAACGAAGCAGCGTGGCGAATTAGCTCAGTCGGTTAGAGCGACGGAATCATAATCCGCAGGTCCGGGGTTCGAGTCCCTGATTCGCCACCACCAATTAAAGCCTTAGGCCAACTCAAACGAGTTGGCCTTTTGCTTTTCTGCCTTGTGGTAGGCGCCGTGTCGGCATTCAAGCTCCGCATCGCCCCATACCGCTCCCCGTCCTCGCTTGGCCTGCACAACGCCGTGACGACGCAGAGCGACAGTTCGCGTCTACACTTTCCGCCGCCCCTCCCGGCGCGACGACAGATCAGCCTGCCACGTTGCCGTCTTCCTCCGACAGGTTCTCCAGGCCGGCCGCCGGGGCTGCCAATGCCCCCCTCTTACGGACATACGCCTTTTGCCACGACGCAGTTTCTGCCCCGCCGCTTCGCCTCATAAAGTGCGGCATCGCAGCGATTGTAGATGGCCGTGAAGTCGTCCTCGGCGGCAAGTTCTGCAACACCGATACTGATGGTCACGCGAATTTCTCCGCTCAGCGCTTGAATCGTGCTCTCTTCGACTTCATGGCGCAGGCGCTCGGCCACCTCTTTCGCTTCGGACTCCGGGGTGTTGGGCAACAGAACGGCGAACTCCTCCCCGCCAAGGCGGCCGAGAATGTCGCTGCTCCTGAGCACCTGCTGAAAAACAATGGCAACGCGCTTCAGGGTTTCATCACCACCATAGTGGCCGAAGCTGTCATTGATGCGTTTAAAGTAGTCGAGGTCGATCAGGAACATCGACAGTCGGCCGCCATAGCGCTTCGTCCGACCGAATTCTTTCTCGGCAATCTCCGTAAAGTGGCCACGGCGCATCACTCCCGTCAGTTCGTCCGTTGTCGCGATGGATCTTAGCGTGCTGATCGATCTGTCCTCGGCAATGGCGATGCCGACCCAGCGCCCCAACAAGCGCAGGAATTCGATATCGCTGCGATCAAACGTTCGGCTATAGGGTTTCGTAGAGGAAAAATTGACGGTGCCATAGAGTTCGCCGCCGACCCACGTCGGGGTGCCGATATAACACTCCCGTTTGAAGGCATCGAAACAGGGGTGGCCCGCATACTCGGAATCGCTCATATGGTGGATCGCCACCACATCCGCGCGATTAAGCGTGATCGAACAGTAGGTCTGCGAGAGCTCGTATTCATCGCCGGCCTTCAGGTTGGCAGACGGCGGCGTACAGCAGCTTTCGACACGGTAGCGGCCTCCGTGCACATGGCTGACGATGCCAAATTCAACCCCAAGGTGACGGCACCCAAGTGCCAGGGCTTTCTGCAGTTGCTCTTGCAGGGTATCGCCCGACTGGGTGGCGATATCGTTCAGAATACGCAGGCTGTCGTTGACGAACAGCAATCGGCTGCGGAATTGACGTTGAATGTAAAGCGCACGGGCCAGCAGCACACCGCCCAGGACCATGGACAGCGAGATGACAGCGGCGAGCAGGCGGTAGCGGAACCAGCGCTGTTCATGCGCGGCGAAAATGTCCTCGACGGGCTGGGTTATCGATACGACCATCGGATAGTCATCCAGGCGTCGATACGTCACCAGCCGGTCGACCCCATCGATCGAACTCAGTGCTTCGAAGCTCCCTTGCGCAGGAGCACTTGGGCGCAAAAACGGACGATCGGGAGGCACCGCCGTGCCGACAGCCTGGTTATCCAGTTTCCGATTGCTTCCGCGCGCGCGGAAAATGCCGTCCGTTCCGACCAGCCCGATAGAGCCACGTGGGCCGAGGTCGATCGATGCAAAAAATTGCCCGAAGTAGTCGGGGCTGAGAGAGATGACCAGCACCCCCTCGAAGTGGCCATGCTCCTCCAGGATGGGGCGGGTTACCTGTATGCTGTAGCGGCTGGAGATGCGCCCCTTGACGGGTTTGCTGATATAAAGCCGGTCCTGGCTGCTGTCACGATGCACCCGGAAATGCTCACGGTCACTCAGATCGACCGGTTTCGCGTGCGGGTCCAGATTGGAATACGCGAGCTTTCCGTCCGGGCCGATAACCGCGACCTGGACCAGCAGTGACTTGGGGTAGGTGGACTGGAGCAACTGGACTTTCCGGTCGAAATCGGATCGGTCATCAAGCCATGACTGGCGCAGGATCAGCAGCGCTTCGTCGACCTCGTTGAAGGTGCGAACGACGTGTTCCCCGAAGGCCCGGACAAGATTGGCGGACTCGGTCTTGGCATGACGCTCGACATCGGCGTGATTACGGTCTTGTTCCGCGATGAGAACAAACCAGAGCAACGCGACCATGAGCCCCACGATGGCCAGGATCGAAAGCGGGTGGGAGATAGTCCGGGCTGAACTTAATCGAGGTTCATATGGCATTGATAAGCCAGCCAACGAAAAAGAGGGAGAGTCACCTGATTAGACGCCAGATTGCTGCCTCAAACAAGTAGCATGCCTGTGACATCTTGAAGATGATTTCCGAATTTTAGTCGACCAGCCCCGGCCTATTTCAGCAGCAGCGACAGCTCCCACGCCGCCTCGCGCAGCGGCTCCAGGTAGCGCTGCGGCAGCTCGTGCCCCGCCCCCCGGCAGGCCGGCACGTGCAGGCAGAGCGTGGCCCGGGCGGCGTCGAGGTCATCGCGGATCGGCACCGACAAGGTACACAGGCCCAGCTCGAACTCCTGGTCGCACCAGGCATAGCCTTGGCTGCGAATCGCCGGCAGCAGCCGCTGCAGGGCCTGGCGCTCGACCACGGTATGCGGGGTGTGGCGTGGTCGCGGGGCGTCGAGCAGGGCGTCGCGCGCCGCCGGCTCCAGCTCGCTCAGGATGACCCGCCCCGACGCGGTGCACGTCATCGGCACCCGCGCCCCCGTGGCGAAGCGGCTGTGGTGGAAGAAATGGCCTGGGGCCTCGGCCAGACACAGCATCTCGCCCCGGTCGGGCACCAGCAGCATGCAGCTCTCGCCGGTCAGCTCGGCGAGATGATTGAGCACCGCCTGCGCGGCACGCGGCAACGGGACGGACGCAAACGCATCGAAACCCAGCGTCAGGATTTTCGGCGTCAGCGCGAAGCGCTTGTCTGCGCTCGGGCGCACGAAACCGAGCTGCTGCAGGGTATACAGGCAGCGGGCGACCGACGCGCGCGGTATGCCGGTCTTCTGGCCGATCTCGCTCACCGACAAGGGCGTGCCGCACGGGTCGAAGGCTTGTATCACCGCCAGGCCGCGTTCGAACGGCGTATCGGTATCGTGCATGGCGGGCGGCTCAGGGAAAACGCGGGGCGCGTCCGGACGCGCCGGCCCGGACCGCCCCGGCGCGCTGTCGGCCATTTCGCCTCCCACATCACCAACGGCGGCACGATTCATGGCGTCGCCCGGCTCAACTCGCCCCGGCGCCGCTGTTTCTGGCCTGGACGAAGGCATGGCGGCGGCACTCATCGGTTCTTCTCGAAGTCGGCCAGCAATTTCGTCAGCGCCCGGGACAAGCCGTGCAAGGCGGCGGCGATCTCGCGGTTCTTGACGATGTTCACCGTGCTTTGCTCGGAGGCGGCGCCCAGGCTTTCCATGCTCTGCGCGACCTCCGCCGAGGCGCTGGATTGCTGTTGCAGCGAGTTGGCGATGGCCGCGGTGACCGTTTCCAGCCCGGCACTGGCCTGATCGATCTGCTGCAGGCTGTCGACGGTTTGCTGGATGTTGTGCTGCACCCGCTTGATGCAGGCGCCGACGGCCTGACGGCCGTCGATGATGTGCGCGATTTTCTCTTTCAGGAGTGCGATGGAGGCGCGGATGTTGACGGTGTTGTCGGCGGTGTTTTCGGCCAACTGTCTCACCTCGTCGGCCACCACGGCAAAGCCGCGCCCCTGCTCGCCGGCGCGCGCGGCCTCGATGGCGGCGTTGAGGGCGAGCAGATTGGTCTGCTGGGCGATGCTCTGGATGATGTCGGTGATCGAGCCGATGTCCTCCGAAATGCCCTCCAGCTCCTGCACCGCGGCATTGGTCGTTGAGGCGCCACCGGCGGCCTCGTCCATCGCCGACTTCGATTCGTCGATGAAACGGTTGCCCGCCGCCACCAGCGCCCTGCTGCGCTTGGCGTGCGCCGAGCCCTCTTGCGTCATGGCGGAAATTTCTTGGATCGACACCGCCAACTGCTCCATGGCGGCGGCGATCTGCGCCGCCCCTTGCGCGATCTGGGTGTTCTGCTGGTAGAGCTGCTGGGCTTCCGTTTCGATATGGGTCGAGGTGCGGTCGATGCGATGGTTGACCGCCACCACGTCCGACACCACCGCCTGCAGATGGAGCCGGGTGGACTCGAGCGCGGCGAGCATGTACTGGAACTCGCGCGGGCCGCTCGGGACGATGGCCTGATCGAGGCGCCCCTCCCTCCACTGGGCCAGGGCCGCCAGCACGAGACGGCCGGAGCGCCGGGCTTGCCGCAGCGCGTAGAACAGCAGTCCGCCCGCCAGCGTGATGCTCGCCAGATTGAGCGCCAGCGCCAGAGAACGATCGAGCCACAGGCCGCCCAGCACGCCAGCCATCATCACCAGCAGCGCCGCCGCCAGCCAGAACAACAGCGCGCGGGCCTGCAGCGGCGGCGTGGCCGGAAACGCCGCCGCTCCGCGTTCGAGCGCGCGGTACAACTGCTCGGCCTGCTGCTTTTCCAGCGCGCTCGGCGCCGTGCGCACCGACATGTAGCCGACATGCCGCCCCTGCTCGTGCAGCGGCGAGACGTGGGCCTTGACCCAATAAAAGCCGCCGTCCTTGCGGCGGTTCTTCACCAGGCCCTGCCAGGTCTGGCCGCGCCGGATGGTTGCCCACAGATCGGCGAACGCCTGCACCGGCATGGCGGGGTGCCGGACGATATTGTGGTCCTGGCCCAGCAGCTCCTCCTCGGCGAAGCCGCTGATGCGCATGAACTCCGGGTTGGCGTACAGGATTTTTCCCTGTAGATCGGTTTTCGTCACGATCGGGCAGCGGGGATCGAGCGCCACTTCGTGATCGGTGATCGGCAGATTGTTTCGCATGCTGTACCACTAGGTGTTCGGGAAAAGGACCCGCGCGGGTGCCGTGCCGGCCGGTTCGGATAAGCCGATCCGGCCAGCCGGGTTGGCGACGGCAAAAAACCGGGGGCTCTGACGAACCACCCGGTTGCGCTTCGCCCGCCCGCTTCAGGCGCTGGCGCGTTTGCGTTCGACTTCGGTCGTCGGCGCGGCCGCGGTTTCGCCGTTGAGGCGGAAGTCGAAGTCGATCGAGGCGAACGGCTTCTGCAGGCCCTTCCTGTCGAT
>NZ_JBYSWM010000038.1:0-33483 GCF_058781125.1 Pseudogulbenkiania sp. FW507-F1
GTTCGGTATGGGACGCCAACGACGACGCGCAGCTCGGCGAGCTGAAGACCCTGGGCGAACTGACCCAGATCGCCTGGAAGCACGACGTGCAGGTGATGATCGAAGGCCCGGGCCACGTGCCGATGCAGCTGATCAAGGAGAACATGGACAAGGAACTGGAGTGGTGCCACGAGGCGCCGTTCTATACCCTGGGCCCATTGACCACCGACATCGCCCCCGGCTACGACCACATCACCTCGGCCATCGGCGCCGCGCAGATCGGCTGGTACGGCACCGCCATGCTGTGCTACGTCACGCCGAAGGAGCACCTCGGCCTGCCGAACAAGGACGACGTCAAGGAAGGCATCATCACCTACAAGCTGGCCGCGCACGCCGCCGACCTGGCCAAGGGCCACCCGGGCGCGCAGATCCGCGACAACGCGCTGTCCAAGGCGCGCTTCGAGTTCCGCTGGGAAGACCAGTTCAACCTCGGCCTCGACCCGGACCGCGCGCGCAGCTTCCACGACGAGACGCTGCCGAAGGACTCGGCCAAGGTGGCGCACTTCTGCTCGATGTGCGGCCCGCACTTCTGCTCGATGAAGATCACCCAGGACGTGCGCGACTTCGCCGCGCAGCAAGGGTTGGCCGAAGAGGAGGCGCTGGCCAAGGGCATGGAGGTGAAGTCGATCGAGTTCGTCAAGGGCGGCGCCAAGCTGTACGACAAGATCTGAACCGAGGCCGGTTAGTGCCGACGTGAACGGACCGCCGAGGCGGTCCGTTTTTTTTTGCACCGGCGGCGGAGGGGAGGGATGCCGCGTGACCCCGGTGCGGGCCATCCTGGGTGGATCCGCTGGCACGGCGAGTGAAATGGTGGCTTGTAAATATATCGCAATGCGATATATTAGAGGGGCCATCGCCGTAAACCAAGGAGCTTTGCCATGAGTCTGCTTACGCCCGTTCGCATGCTGATATCGTCGGAAGACGGCTGGGATGAATTGGCCAGGAGCCATCCCTCGCTGGCAGCCAGCTTCGGCAAGGTGGTGCTGCCGGCGTCGCTGCTCAGCAGCGCGATGATCGTGTACGCCGCGTACTTTCACGGCGAGGTGTACGCGCCCGCGGTGCCCTTCCGTCAGTGGTGCTACGTCGCGCTGCTGTTCCTGCTGGTGAGCTGGCTGTGCGTGCCCCTGATGGGTTACGTGATCCGGCACTCGGTGCGCAGCACCCGGCCGCTGGCGTACCGCGACTGCTACCGTCTGGCGGCGATCGCTCCGCTGCCGATCTGGCTGTCCGCCCTGACGCTGATGGTGCCGAGCCCGCTGTTCAACCTGTTGGCGGGGGTCACCGGGCTGTTCGCCTCGGCCGGGCTGATCCTGCACGGGCTGGACGCCTTGTTCGAGCACGATCACTGGGTGCGGACGCTGTCGGTCACCTACACGGTGTTTTCGGTCGGGGCGCTGCTGTGGGCGCTGGTGATCGGGCTGCTGGTGCTGCCGCTGCTGTAGGGCGGGAGGGCGATTTGTGCTAGGGTGCCCCAGAATTCAGCCCGCGATCCAGCCATGACCTTCCATTCTTCCCTGTCGAAACGCGATTTCGAGCACCTGGCCGATTTCCGTTACCGCTTACGCCTGTTTCTGCGTTTCAGCGAGGAGCTGGCGCAACAGCACGGCCTGACCCCGCAGCAATACCAGCTGCTGCTGCAATTGCGCGGCTATCCGGGGCGGGACTGGGCCTCCGTGGCCGAGCTGGCCGAACGGCTGCAGTCGCATCATCACAGTGTGGTGGGGCTGGTGTCGCGCTGCGAGGCGCAAGGCCTGGTGCAGCGCCGCCCGGGAAGGGAAGACCGCCGCTGCGTCGAGGTGAGCCTGCTGGCCAAGGGTGAGGAACTGGTGGAAACGCTGGCGCAGGCGCATCGCGACGAGCTGATCCTGCTCCGGCAGGGTGGAGGGCTTGCGTCGCTCGACCTGCTGCTGCTGACGCAGCAGGGGCTGGGCGAGGGCGCCTGAGCGGAGTTCAGGCGATCGGGCAAAGAAAAAGGTTGGCTTCGGCCAACCTTTTTTGTTGCGGCATCGCCATTGCCCGGTCAGCGCAGCGGGCCGGTGAGGCGGGTGAGGGTGTTGTCCTTGACGAAGCGGTGGTGCCATACCGCGGCGGCGGCGTGCCCGATCACCAGCCACAACAGCACGTTGCCGAGCGTTTCGTGCACTTCTTTCAGGTCGTGGGCGGTGGCGCGGTCCAGCGTGAACAGCACCGGCAGGGGTTGGCCGAAGAACGCCAGTTCGTGACCGCTGCCCTGCACGATCGCGATCCCCAGCAGCGGCAAGGCCAGCATCAGGGCGTACAGCACCCAGTGCGCGAGCTTGGCCAGCGCCGCGCTGTGCCTGTGCGGCGCCGGGGTGATCTCGGGCACGCGGTTGCCGAGACGCCACAGCAGGCGCGGCAGCACCAGCAGCAACACGATCAGACCGGCCTGGAAATGGCCGAATTTCATGGCGTCGCGCAGCGGCGTGCCCTTGGGAAAGACATCCTTGAATTCGATGAAGGCCAGGGCGGCGATGACGGCCAGGGCGGACAGCCAGTGCAGGGCACGGGCCAGCCAGCCATAACTGTGCTGGGAATTTTTCAACATGATGTACTCCTGTTTACTTGCTGCCATTCAGGGTAGGAGCGCCGTCTTAATGCAGACTTAACTCCACCGATCGCGGCAGATGATCGAAAAATCGGGCTCATTTGTTGTCTTGGTGCAACGGTACCGTTCCTGAGCCGGGGCACCGGGCGTACCGTGCCAGTGGTTCCCTGACGGCGGCGGCGAGTGGTTCTGTCGCCGCGGCGCGGCCTGCGGCATGCTGTGGCGATCGTCCCCCGCAGGAGCCAACTTTGAGCACCGAACTGCACATCCGCGCCGCGAGCGCCGCCGACCACGCCGCCTGGCTGCCGCTCTGGCTGGGCTACCAGGCGTTCTACAAAACCACGATTGCCGAGGCCACCAGCGCCGTCACCTGGCAGCGCCTGCTCGATCCGGCCGAACCGATGGCCGCCTATCTGGCCTGGCAGGGCGACGAGGCCGTCGGGCTGGTGCACACCGTCTACCACCGTTCGTGCTGGACCGTGGGCGACTACTGCTACCTGCAGGACCTGTACGTGGCCGAGGGGGGGCGTGGCCGCGGCGTCGGACGCCGGCTGATCGAGCACGTCTACCGTCAGGCGGCGGCGGATGGCTGCTCGCGCGTGCACTGGCTGACGCACGAGACCAACCGTGACGCCATGCAGCTGTACGACCGCATCGCCGAGCGTTCCGGCTTCGTGCAGTACCGCCGGTTGCTGGGCTGAACCCGGCGCCAGGGTTGGCCGAAGCGGGCTGTCCCGTTTGTCATCAACGGTATGGTATGTTGCGGTCTGAGCGCGTGCTCGCTGCGGCGCGTCGTGATTCCATGCTAGGCCAGGACTGGGGAGGAAAAATGGAGCAAATCGGGAGATGTTTGTGTGGGGGCGTCGGTAACGGCCCTGAGGTGCGGCAATGACGCAAGCGACTCTTTGCCTGGCGGCCGCCCAGTCGGCCTCCGTCCGCGGCGATATCGCGGCCAACGTGTGCGATCACCTGCGCTACGTCCGTGCCGCCGCCGACGCCGGAGCCGACATCGTGGTGTTCCCCGAGCTGTCGTTGTGCGGCTACGAGCTGGCCTTGCTGGCCGAGTGCGTACTCGCGCCACACGATGCGCGGCTGGAGCCGTTGCGCGAGGCCGCCCGCGAATACCGCCTCACCATTGTCGCCGGGGCGCCGCTCGCCAGTGGCACGGTGCGTCCGCACATCGGCGCCATCGTCTTCCGGCCTGACGGCAGCACCACGCTGCACAGCAAGCAATACCTGCACGACGGCGAGCAGGCTTATGCCAGCGCCGGTCCGGGCGAGCCGCTGTTTGCCGTGGCCGGCGAGCCACTGGCGCTGGCCATCTGCGCCGACATCGCCAACCCGCGGCATCCGCAGGCGGCGGCCACCACCGGGGCCGCGCTGTACGCCGCCGCGGTGCTGGTGTCGGAGGCCGGCTACGCCGCCGATACCGCCCTGCTGCAACGCTACGCGTCCGAGCACGGCTTCGCCGTGCTGATGGCCAACCACGCCGCCCCGACCGGCGGCTGGACCCCGGCCGGGCGCAGCGCCTTCTGGGCACCCGGCGGCGAGCCCGTTGTCGCGGCGCCGGGTGCGGGCGAGTGCCTGGTGCTGGCGCGCCGCGAGGCGGACGGTTGGCACGGCGAGTTGCTTACCCCCGCTCGCTGACGATGGTGCTGGATTGCGCCGCCGCGCGGCAGGCGTGCCGGACATCCGGACGATCCGCATGAAAAACGGCAGCCTAAGGCTGCCGTTTTGTCGGGCCGGCGGGCTTAATGCTCCTGTAGCCCCTTGACCGCTTCCTTCACCGCCGAAGCTTGCTGCTTCAGCTTGTCCATCTGTTGTTTCAGTTCGGGTTTGAGGGCCGCCGCGGCGCTCCCGACCTTGTTGGCCGCCGTGCCCAGCGCGGCGCTGGCTTCCTGTTTCAGCTCGCCCACCGGGGCGCTTGCTGCCTCGACGGTGCTATGCACTGCGCCGATCGCGTCCGAGGCCGACTGCTGCAGTTTGGTCGTCTGTTTGTCGCTGCAGGCGGCAAGCCCCAGCGCCAGCGCGATTGCGAGGGGAAGGTAAGACTTCGGCATAGAGATTTCTCCACGTCATCTGGAATAGGTCAGAGGCAATTCGCGCGGTGGAAGTTCCTCGGCGTGGCCTGGGAGGGCGCCGGCCCCCTTCAGGCGCCTCCCGTCCCCGCCAGCGCGGCGGCCAGCCCGTCCGGTGCCTGTTGGACCGCCAGCTGCGGCGTGCCGTGCCAGGCGGCCAGCTTGGCGAGGGCGGCGCGCAGGTCGGTGGTCAGGCGCGGCGTCACGCGCACCCCCGGCTCCAGGTACAGCGCCTTGACCTCGAACACCCCCTGCGCGCGGTGTGCCTTGGCGTCCAGCCGCCCCACCAGCCGGCCGCGCTGCAGGATGGGCAGCACGAAGTAGCCGTACTGGCGCTGCGGCGCCGGGGTGTAGCACTCCAGCCGGTAGTCGAAGCCGAACAGCTCGGCGGCGCGGCGGCGGTCCCACACCACCGGGTCGAACGGCGACAGCAGCGCCGTGGCGCTGGCCTTGAGCCGCTCGTCTGCCGCCAGTGCGAGTTCGTCGGCCAGGCTGGCGTGCACGAAGGCGTCGTGCTGCCAGCCCTCGATGCGCACCGGCAGCAGCTCGCCGGCGTCGGCCAGCGCGTGCAGCGCGGCGTCGTAGCGGCCGCGCTTGAGGCGGTAGTAGTCCGCCACCCAGCCCGCCTTGACCACCCCCAGCGCGTGGCAGCTGTGGCGGATCAATTCGTGCCGCGCGGCTTCCGGCGGCGGCAGGTCGCGCGCGTCGTCCCAGTCCGGGCGCACCCGTTCCGCCAGGTCGTAGACGCGCTGGAAACGCTGGCGCGCCGCCACCATCAGCCGCCCGGCGGTGAACAGCACCTCGAGGTGGCGCTTTTCCGGCTTCCAGTCCCACCAGCCGTCGCCCTTGCCGCCCTGCCGTGCGAAATCCGCCGAGCGCACCGGGCCGTTTACGCGGATGTGTTGGACCAGCTGTTCGATCTCGGCGCGGTGCTTGTCCATCCACGCCACCGAGTACTTCCAGCCCATGCCCGCCGGGTCGAGCATGCGGTGGCGCAGCAGGCAGTAGTCCTCAGACGGCACGAAGCAGGCCTCGTGCGCCCAGTACTCGAACAACGCCCCTTCGGCCAGCAATTCGTCCAGCCAGGCCGGGTCGTAGTGGCCGAGCCGGCTGAACAGCACCAGGTAGGGGCTCCTGGCCAGCACGTGGATGGTGTCGATCTGCAACAAGGCCATGCGCCGGATCGCCGCCAGCACGTCGCCCTTGCCGGCTCGGCGCCTGGGCGGCGTCAACAGGCCCTGGGCGGCCAGATGCAGGTGGCGGGCGGCGCTGGGCGAGAGGTGAACCGTGGTCATGGCGATGGCATGGTGAGGGGGAAGGCATGACTATAGCAAATGGGGGAGGGGGAGCTTGGCGCTGTTTGCGCGTTTTGGCCTTCCCCCTGCCGGCGCAGCGACTAAGCTGTCTGTGTGAGTCCTTATTCCCTATTTCATCACCACAAGGAGAACGGCATGGATACCGGTAAGCACGAACTGCCGCAGCTGTTCCAGCAACTCGGCCTGGGCGGCGACGCCGCGGCGATCGACGCGTTTCTGGCCAAGCATCGGCTGGAGCACGGCATGGAGGTGGCCGATGCGCCGTTCTGGAGCGCGGCGCAGGCCGATTTTCTGCGCCAGGCGCTGGAAAGCGACGCCGAGTGGGCCGAGGCGGTGGACGAGCTGGCGACCTTGCTGAGCCAATAGCGTTGGGCCGGCGCGATGGCGCTGGCGCGGTGGGTGGCATGGCCTATGCTGGGGGTGAGCCTGACGGCGGCGGGTGCTGGTGCCGGCGCAAACGGGCTCTCGACAGCTAGGTAAGGAGACCCATCATGATGATCGCCCGCTGGAGTATCGAGGCCAAGTTCGGCCACAAGCCCGAGGTGGTGGCGGAGATGCAGCGCTGGTTGCGCGAGATCGGTTCGCAGGTCGGCTGGACCCCCGAGCGGGTGCGGCTGTTGAACGGCTCGATCGGCGCCAGGGAGTCCACCATCCAGTCCGAGGTCGAGATCGCCGATCTGGCCGAACTCGACGCGGTATGGCGCAAGCTCGGCTCGCTCGACGCGCACGCGGCGTGGAGCCGCGCGCTGGAGCCGCACGTGGTGTCCGGCACGCAGCGCTGGGACATCTTCCGCGTCATCGGGTAGGGCGGATACCCCGGCATAAGCCGGGGGTTCCGCCACAGCGCGCTCCATCTTTCCGTCATCGTGGCTGATGGCGGAACGCCGCTGCGCGGCTTCCGCCCTACACCGATGTGGGTCGTCCCAGGTCGGGCGGATACCCCGGCATGAGCCGGGGGTTACGCCACCGGTCCTGTCATCGTCGCTGATGGCGGAACGCCGTTCCTTCGCAACGCTGCACTACCTTGCTCAGTCAGGCTTCCGACCTACACCTAAATCCCTGATTCCGCTATACTTCCGCCCCTGTCGCGTGCCCGCGCGCACCCCCACCCCCCAGCAAGGAAGCCGTCGCATGAGTCTGTTGCCGCACCAAGTCGAACTGTTGTCCCCCGCCAAGAGCGCCGAGATCGGGCGCGAGGCGATCCTGCACGGGGCGGATGCGGTGTACATCGGCGGGCCCTCCTTCGGGGCGCGCCACAACGCCTGCAACAGCGTGGAGGACATCGCCGGGCTGGTGCAATTCGCGCACCGCTACCATGCGCGCATCTTCGCCACGCTCAACACCATCCTGCACGACGCCGAGCTGGAGCCGGCGCGCAAGCTGATCTGGCAACTGTACGACGCCGGCGTGGACGCGCTGATCGTCCAGGACATGGGTATCCTGCAGATGGACCTGCCGCCGATCCAGCTGCACGCCTCGACCCAGTGCGACATCCGCGACGCCGACAAGGCGCGCTTCCTGTCCGACGCCGGCTTCAGCCAGATCGTGCTGGCACGCGAGCTGACCATCCCGCAGATCGCCAAGATCGCACAGAGCGTGGCAGAGAGCGCCGACCCCGCCACCATCGAATACTTCATCCACGGCGCGCTGTGCGTGGCGTTCTCCGGGCAGTGCTACATCAGCCACGCCGACACCGGGCGCAGCGCCAACCGCGGCGACTGCTCGCAGGCCTGCCGTCTGCCGTACACCCTGACCGACGAGAAGGGCGGCGTGGTGGCGTTCGACAAACACCTGCTGTCGATGAAGGACAACAACCAGAGCACCAACCTGGAAGCGCTGCTGGACGCCGGGGTGCGCTCGCTGAAGATCGAGGGACGCTACAAGGACGTCAGCTACGTCAAGAACATCACCGCGCACTACCGCCTGCTGCTGGACGAGATCATCGAGCGCCGTCCGGAGCTGGCACCGGCCTCCAGCGGCAGCAGCGAGATCTTCTTCGCGCCGGACCCGGACAAGACCTTCCACCGCGGCGCCACCGACTACTTCGCCACCGGCCGCAAGCAGGACATCGGCGCCTTCGATTCGCCCAAATTTGTCGGCGTGGCGCTGGGCACGGTGCACCAGGTGGGCGAGACCTGGCTGGAGATTGCCACCCCCGAGACCATGTCCAACGGCGACGGCATCAACTTCATGAAGAAGCGCGAAGTGGTGGGCATGCAGTTCAACACCGTGAAGCAGGTCGGCAAGGTGCCCGGCGGCGACCTGCTGTGGCGCTGCGAGCCGAACGACCCGAGCGTGCTGGCCGGCCTCAAGCCCGGCACCGACCTCAGCCGCAACCGCGACCACGCCTGGGAGCTGGCGCTGCTGAAGAAGTCGGCTGAGCGCCGCGTCGGGGTGTGGCTGACGCTCTCCGAGAGCGCCGACGGCCTGGCGCTGACCGTCACCGACGAGGACGGCTGCAGCGCCACGGCCAGCGTCCCGATGGCGCTAGAGCCCGCCAAGGACGCCGCCCGCGCCGAGGCCGGGCTGCGCGACAATCTCGCCAAGCTCGGCAACACCATGTTCCAGGCGCACGACGTGGCGCTGCATCTGTCCCAGCCTTGGTTCGTGCCGGCCTCGGTGGTCAACGGCCTGCGCCGCGACGCCATCGAGCGGCTGGAAGCGGCGCGCCTCGCCGCCTGGCCGCGTCAGCCGCGCAAGGCACCGGTGGAGCCGCCGGTGCCGTACCCGGAAAAGAACCTGAGCTATCTGGCCAACGTCTACAACGCGCTGGCGTGGGATTTCTACAAAAAGCACGGCGTCGAGGTGATCGAACCGGCCTACGAGGCGCACCAGGAAGAGGGCGAGGTGAGCCTGATGATCACCAAGCACTGCCTGCGCTTCTCCTACAACCTGTGCCCGAAACAGGCCAAGGGGGTGAAGGGGGTGATGGGGCAGGTGCGCGCCGACCCGATGGTGCTCAAGTCCGGCAACGAGACCTATACCCTGAAATTCGAATGCCGCCCGTGCGAGATGCACGTCATGGGCAAGATGAAGAAGCACGTCCTCAAGTCGCCGCCGCCGTCCGAAATCCCGGCCAGCGCGCCGATCACCTTCTTCAAGCAGCGCCCGGCGTAATTCCCCGTTCTTCGGCCAACCTTTTAGGTTGGCCGTGGTTTTCATTTGCCTACTTTTACTCTAAATAAACTGCTCCCGGAACATAGCCTCCCTGTTTGGCAATTTCTTCCTTGAGTTTCATCAAATTAGGTTTTTCCGCGCCAAGCCACTCATAGGCACTGAGAATGTTATTGAACAACTCGGCTCCCCGGATGTTTCTTATCACCATCAGCCTTTTCAACTCGCCTCTTTCATCTATGCTGTCATTAAGGCTGATGAGCTCATTAGCCTCGTTGTGGTAGCGACATTGTTGCATTCTTTTTGAACTTTCTAGATTGATGACTATGTGATAATTAAGGTCTTTTGTCAGCATGACGCGAATGGCTGCATAGTTAAATTCATCTTGGCAGATGGTTTTCAGTGGTGGCTCAAAGAAAAATTTAAAGCCAGCGCTATCGATATGCCGATAGGAAATGCCAAGCTGCAACATGCTTTCTTGTTTCGGGACTCCTTCAAGAGATAGAAGGTCGTCCCAAACTACATCCCCTGTCACTACCATCTCACGCTCTGTTGCGGTAGATCTAATTTTGTCAGGAAGCGCTGGTAGCGATTGTTTGTCTTGTAATTTGAACAAATCGAAAGGGCTGTATCCGGTTTTATCTTGTATGGAATGTTCCTGCTCCTTCAGACAACCGAGAAGCAATAGCAAGATGGCAAGCTCTGATTTATCGCGGATTGAATGAAAATAAAAAGTAAATCCATTGTCTTGAGCGATATCTTGTAATTTTTCTTTATCCCAGTCGTCGCTATGGAAAAATTTGGTATTTTGTTGCAGGCTTTCTTTTGATTTGGTAAACCAAGTAATAAATGCTGGTTCATTAGCTAATTCGAATAATGCTAATAATTTGTCCGATTTTTTTGAGAGGCTTTGATTGTTGAGATAAACGAGCTGGTCTATGGAGTGCCCGAAATTGGAATGTGTGAGGACCCTGACAATTCTTTGCCACTGTCGCCATTTTGCAACCTCCGTTGTATAAGTTATTAACTCTTCTATGGATTGCCAAAGCTCTCCATAGACAAACATACCAGCGGCTGCGCGTGGCTCACCGTGTTCGCTTCGAATTTTGTTAGCTTGTTCGATGTTTAATTGCCACTTACCTTCCTTACCTTCAGAGATTCTTGGATCTGCTACACCAATCAGAAGAGCAACCTCTCGAGTGGAGCTTTGAGCCGTGGCATGACGCAGCAAATTGCGAGTCTCGATTTTGGAGAGCTTATGATGGTCAGAGATATTCATTACATGAGCCTTTATGAAAAGTTATTGATACCGCTCCATGCAATTTAGCAAAAAATTGTTTACGTAAAAATCGTAAATATTTAGTAAAAATTACGAATTCATAATTTTAATCCTCAAGACCGCCCATTTTCGTTCTCAAACCGCGGCTGTAACAGCAATGCGTGAGTTGCAGGGCCATGCCAAGTGGAGAGGTCAATTAGTAGGTGGTGACCACAGCCTATTATGCTTTTTTAATTATTTGTAAGTGCCTAGAATGCAACCAGACTCTGGTGAGTGGGGGGGGGGCTGGTTATGCGTTATCCCATCGTTTTCCTGCTGCTGGCGCTCGCCGCCTGTGAACCGCCGCCGCCCGCCAGGATCGCCGCGCCGCAACGCGAGATGCTGGAGCAGGCCAAGGCGGTGCAGCACACCGTCGACAGCCAGAACCAGCAGTTGCAGCAGCAAATCGACGCCGCCGAAGGCAAGACCACGCCGTAGCCGGCGCGGCCGTCATTTGCGCCCCTTCGCGCCGCTGGGCGAGCCATACTGAAAATAGGGTATGGCGCAAGGAGACGACGATGATCGAAACGCTGACAAGCCCCTCGTCCCGGGTGGTGGCCATCAAGCTGCGCGGCACGCTGCACGACGTCGATTACCGCACGCTGGAGCCGCTGGTGGAAGCGGCGCTGCGCGGCGGCAATAAGGCGCGGCTGTACGCCCAGTTCGACGACTTCCACGGCTGGGACCTGCACGCGGTGTGGGACGACATGAAGTTCGGTACCCGCCACTACGCCGATTTCGAGCGCATCGCCGTGGTCGGCGACGAGACCTGGCAGGAATGGATGGTGAAGCTGGTGCGGCCGTTCACGCTGGCCTCGCTGCGTTATTTCCCGAGCGAGGAGACCCCGGCCGCCTGGGCCTGGATCCACGAGGAGTTGTGACGGCCGGGCCGGGCGGCGGGCCTCGCTCGCGGCGGTGCGGCGCTACCCCTGCCGGGGCCAACGGGCCGGGCTGGCGCTGCGCGCCGGCCGGTTTCGCTGAACGTGCCACTGCGTGACGGCACGGCCGGGTTTTGCCAACGCCGGTTTCACGTGAAACACTGTCGCTCCATTCCCAAGGAGCCGCCTCGTATGACCCACCCCCTGATCGACAGTAGCGGCCTCGCCGCCGCCCTGGAGCAGTTCGCCCTCGAACGCGACTGGCCGCGCTACCACACCGCGCGCAACCTGGTGCTGGCGCTGACCGGCGAGGTGGGGGAACTGGCGGAAATCTTCCAGTGGCTCTCCGACGACGAGGCGGCCAGGCTGGCCGAAGACCCGGCGCGCTTCACCCATCTGCAGGAGGAACTGGCCGACGTGCTGATGTACCTGGTGCGGCTGGCCAGCGTCACCGGCGTCGACCTCGACGCGGCGGTGCGCGACAAGCTGGTGAAGAATGCGCGCAAGTACCCGGCGCCCTGAGCGCGCCGGCACGATACCTTACAGAAAGCGCAGCGGGTCGACGCCCCACTGCTCCGGCGATTCGTGGCGCACGATGCGGTCGCCGCCGCCCTGGCCCAGGCCGCGCGCCAGGTCGATCAGCAGCGGCGTGATGTAGCTGTTGCTCTTGGTGCTGAAGAAGGCCTTGACCTTGGGGGTGAGCATATTGCTCTCGCTCTGCTCCACCACCACTGCCAGCTTGCCGCTTTCCAGCCGCACCAGCGTGCCCACCGGGTAGATGCCGGTGCTGCGCATGAACGCCTGCACCAGCGTCGGGTTGAAGTGGAACTTCGACCATTCGTAGATCTTGCGCAAGGCGTCGGTCGGAGTCATGCCGCGGTGGTAGCAGCGGTCCGAGGTGAGCGCGTCGTAGACGTCGACGATCGCCGCCATCTGCCCCAGCTCGGAAATCTGGTCGCCCTTGAGGCCGCGCGGGTAGCCGCTGCCGTCGTGGCGTTCGTGGTGCTGCGCCGCCACCTCGATCGCGATGGCGGAGATGCCCGGAGTCTGGCGCAGGATCTTCTCGCTGGCCACCACGTGGCACTTCATCACGGCGAACTCGCTCTCGTTCAGCTTGCCCGGCTTGTTGAGGATGGCGTCGGGCACCGTCATCTTGCCGATGTCGTGCATCATGCCGCCCACGCCGGCGTGGTGCAGCGTCCCGTGCTCCAGCTCCATGGCGCGCGAGAAGCTGACCATCAGCGCGCCCACGCTGACCGAATGCAGGAAGGTGTAGTCGTCCTTGTTCTTGATGCGGCACAGCGCCAGCAGGGCGTCGTTATTGCGCAGGATCGAGGTGGTCATCTTCTCCACCGTCGGTTCCACCCGCTCCAGCTGCACCTGCCGTCCCAGCCGCACGTCCTGCATGATGTCGCGCACGATCTGGTGCGCCTCGGCGTGGATGCGCCGCGCCTGGCCGAACTCCTCGGCCGCGTCTACCCGGCGCGGCAACTGGCTCTTGCCCTCGGCAAAGGTGCGGATTTCCTGTTCCAGCTGCTGTTTCACCTCGGCCACGGTGGGCGCGTGCGCCACGTCCAGCCCCTTGCCGGTGTCGATATAGAGCTGATGGATGCCGGCGTGGCGGATTTTGTCGATCTCTCCCTCACTGCCGATGACGAAGCGGTTGCGCAGAAAGGGATGGCTCATCCAGTCGCAGTTGAGGTCGTGGATGAACATGCCCGGCTTCAAGTCGGCGATATCGATGCACTTGATCATGGCAAAAAACCGCAGTGGTATGTCGTTTTCATTCAATTGGCACCGAGGCAGAGGGACTAGGATCGCGGCGCCGGGAGAGTGGCGTCGTGATCATTAACCTGTCACGACGGGTTTGATAAGAAATTATTGAAAATAAAGCGCATTTCTTGCCTGCATTCTGCGGTAATCGCCGAGTCGAGGGCAAGCCTGCGAGCACAGGGCCGGCAACAGGCCCACAACCCAAGCAGGGGAAACGTCAGCCATGAGAACGAAAGAGAAGTGGGGAAAACTCAGCCGCAAGATCACCCTGATCGGCGGCTTGTCGGTGGCGCTGGGCTTTGCCGTGATGGTGGGGCTGATCGCCAAGATCAGCTACGACAGCGCGCTGGAGCAGGGCTACCAGCTGGCGTCGGAGCAGGCGCAGGGTTACGCGCGCCAGGTCGAGGCCGAACTGGGGCAGAACATGGCCCTGCCGCATCACCTCGCCGAGGCGGTGCTGGGGCTGAAGAAGACGGCGCCGCCCGAGCGCAAGGTGGTCGACGGCATGATCGTCACGATGCTCGACCACTCGCCGCAGAACATCGGGCTGTGGATGCTGTGGGAGCCCAACGCGCTGGACGGCCGCGACGACACCTACCGCCTCGACTGGCCGCGCCACGACCCCACCGGGCGCTACACCCCCTACGTCACGCGCGACGCCTCCGGCCACGCCAAGATGGACGTGATGCTGGACGCCGAGCGGGTCAAGGCCTTCCCGAAGTACAAGGACAACCCGCAGAGCTACCAGCCCGACTACGAGAAGCCGGGCTGGGGCGATTACTACTACGTGCCCAAGCAGCGCGGCCGCGACACCATCACCGAACCGTTCTTCTACGAGGTGCAGGGCAAGAAGGTGCTGGAGAGCTCGCTGGTGACGATGATCAAGGACCAGGACGACAAGTTTATCGGCGTCTCCGCCACCGACCTGGCGCTCGACGCGCTGCAGCAGCGCTACGGCTTCATCCGGCTGTACCAGACCGGCTACGTGCGGCTGGTGTCCGAGGGCGGCATGTACGTGGCCAACCCTGATCCGGCCAAGGTGGGCAAGCCGGTCGGCAAGGACGAGGCGCTGGGCGAGAAGCTGCTGCAGATCCGCCAGGGCGAGAACTTCGTGTTCGAGGCCGACGGTTTCACCCACTTCTTCTTCCCGGTCAAGATCGGCGACACCGGCCAGTTCTGGTCGCTCGGCGTCAGCATTCCCAGCGCCGCCATCACCGCGCCGGCGCTCAAGCTGCGCAACAGCGCGATCCTGATCGGCGTGCTGGCGCTGATTGCCATCATCGCCATCCTGGCGCTGGTGGTCGGCGCGCTGACCCGGCCGCTCAACCAGCTGGCCGACACCATGGAGCAGCTGGCGTCAGGTGAAGGCGACCTCACCGCGCGCATCGCCATCGCCAACCGCGACGAGATCGGCCGCACCGCCACCGCCTTCAACCGCTTCATCGATAGCCTGCACGGGATGTTCGTCGGGGTGCGCGAGCAGAGCCACGCGGTGGCCGAGGCGGCGGCGCGGCTGACGGCGTCGGCGGGCCAGGTTGAGCAGGCTTCGGCGGCGCAGTCGGACACCGCCAGCGCCACCGCCGCCGGGGTGGAACAGGTCAGCACCAGCGTGCAGCACATCGCCGATTCGGCCGGCCGCGCCGAGGAACTGGCGCGCCAGACCGGCGCCATCACCGACCAGAGCGTGGCCACGGTCAAGCGCGTGGCGGCCGAGATCCACTCGATGACCGGCGACATGCACGCGCTGGCCGAGCGCATGGGCGCCCTGGGCAGCCGCTCGGAAGAGGTCAGCAGCATCGTGCGCGTGATCCGCGACATCGCCGACCAGACCAACCTCCTGGCGCTCAACGCCGCGATCGAGGCGGCGCGCGCCGGCGAGCAGGGGCGCGGCTTCGCCGTGGTGGCCGACGAGGTGCGCAACCTCGCCGGGCGCACCGCCGAGGCGACGCTGGAGATCGGCCGCATCGTCGAGGCCATCGGCCGCGAGACGCGCGATGCGGTGCGCGAGGTGGACGGCAGCCGCGAACGCGCGGTGAGCAGCGTCGGCGTCGCCCAGGCCGCCGACGGCAGCATGCAGCAGGTGTCCCACTGCAGCCAGCAGCTGGTCGGCAACATCGTCGACATCGCCGCCGCCACGCGCGAGCAGTCCTCGGCCAGCGCCGAGATCGCGCGCCACGTCGAGCAGATCAGCGCCATGGCGCAGTCCAACCGCGACGTGGTGCAGGAGGTCTCGGCCGCGGCGGAGCAGCTGCACGCGCTTTCGGCCAACCTCGAGCAACTGGTGGGCCATTTCCGCCTCTGAGCGGGCCGGGTGCGGTGGCGCGGCGCCACCGCACCAAACGGGTGCTTATCAGCCGGCCGGTTTCGGCTTATAATTCGACGGTTTTGTTCGGATCAACCCCATGTGCCGCGTACGCTTTCTGTTCTGCGATGCCGCCACCGCCCGCCAGGGCGGGAAAGACGCGTTGCCGTGCGCCGGGGAACCCGGGCGAGGCGTGTTGTCAAAATCAGCTCCTGAGCCGTCAGGAGCTTTTTTTTATCTGTGAGAGACCCGTTATCGCGTTTCCAGAGCAAAACTGCCCGCCCAGGCGGGCGGCAGGTTTGCTCTGTAAATGGAATCACACCGCGAGGAACCCGCACCATGGCCAATCCCCTGTACCGGAAGCACATCATTTCCATCCCCGATTTCACCCGCGAGGAGCTCGAGCTGGTGGTGGAAACCGCCGGTCGCCTCAAGGCGGCGCCGCGACATGACCTGCTCGCCGGCAAGGTGGTGGCCAGCTGCTTCTTCGAACCCTCCACCCGTACCCGGCTGTCGTTCGAGACCTCGATCCAGCGCCTGGGCGGCACCGTGATCGGCTTCGCCGACGGCGCCAACACCTCGGCCAAGAAAGGCGAGACGCTGGCCGACACCATCCGCATCATCAGCTCCTACACCGACGCGGTGGTGATGCGCCATCCCCAGGAGGGCGCGGCGCGCCTGGCCAGCGAATTCTCGGCGGTGCCGGTGATCAACGGCGGCGACGGCGCCAATCAGCACCCGTCGCAGACCCTGCTCGACCTGTTCACCATCAAGGAATCGCAGGGCCGGCTGGAAAACCTGGCGCTGGCCTTCGTCGGCGACCTCAAGTACGGCCGCACCGTGCACTCGCTGACGCAGGCGCTGTCGCTGTTCAACTGCCACTTCTACTTCGTGGCGCCGGAAGTGCTGGCGATGCCGGATTACATCTGCGAGGAGCTGGACGAGCGCGGCATCTCCTACACCCTGGCCGAGTCGCTGGAAGAGGTGATCCCGCACGTCGACATCCTGTACATGACGCGCATCCAGCGCGAACGCTTCGACGAGGCCGAATTCAAGCAGATCCAGGGCCAGTACATCCTCAAGGCCGAGATGCTGAACCACGCCCGCCCCAACATGAAGGTGATGCATCCGCTGCCGCGCGTCGACGAGATCGAGGTGGCGGTGGACGACACCCCGCACGCCTACTACTTCGAACAGGCGCGTAACGGCGTCTTCGCGCGCCAGGCGCTGCTGGCGCTGGTGCTGAACGAAACCGTGTGAGCCGATCGAGCAAGGAAAGGACGACCATGCAATACACCCGCAACGTAGAAGCCCTGAAAGAGGGCACCGTGATCGACCACATCCCGGCCGGTCAGGGCCTGAAGATCCTGCGCCTGTTCCAGCTGGTGGAAACCGGCGAGCGCGTCACCGTCGGCCTCAACCTGCAAAGCCGCCACATGGGCAGCAAGGACGTGGTCAAGGTCGAGAACATCGCGCTCACCGAGGAGCAGGCCAACGAACTGGCGCTGTTCGCGCCCAAGGCCACGGTGAACGTGATTTCCAACTTCGAGGTGGTGAAAAAGCACAAGCTGGAGCTGCCGGAAGAGATCGAAGGCGTGTTCGCCTGCCCGAACTCCAATTGCATTTCGCATAAAGAGCCGGTAAAGAGCTTTTTTTACGTCAGAACAGTGAAGAACGACACGAAAATGAAATGCAAGTATTGCGAAAAAGTCTTCACTAAGGATATCGTAGTCGAAGTGCGCTAAGTCGTACTCAGGAGTGGAGAAACTACAAGTAAGCGCTGCAAAACGACAGTGCAACAAAACCAAACAGGAAAGCGCCGCGGATGACCGCGGCGCTTTTTTTATGACCGCGCCGGTGGCGGCGCCGATCTCGTGCCGCGCCACGTCGGGTGGCGGGCAGCGGCCGCCGTGTGCGCCAAGCGCGTCACGCTCGCGGGACAGGGCAGCGCGACGGCGCCGGGCGACCCGGACAAGCGGCGCCGGCCGGCTGTCCAGCTGCGCCACGCCGGCCTATAACGGGCAGGGAAGGCGCTGCGAAGCGGGGCGGGGGCCACGTGCAGCAGAAAAAGGGGAGCGCGGACGATGGTGTCGGAACTGGCCGGCCTGGGCCTGATGCTGCTGGTGATCCTGGTGGCGGCGGAGGTGTTCACCAACGCGCTGGAGCATCTGGGCGAGAAGCTGAGGATTTCCGAGGGGGTGACGGGGTCGCTGTTCGCCGCGGTGGGCACCGCCATGCCGGAGACGCTGGTGCCGCTACTGGCCATTTTCGGCGGAACCGCCAGCGGCGACGTCATGGTCAGCGAGGAGATCGGCGTCGGCGCCATTCTCGGCGCGCCGCTGATGCTGTCGACGCTGTCGACCTGCCTGATGACGCTGTTCGCCTGGCAGAAACGGGGCGCGCAGGGCGCGCTGCGGCCGGAAAAGAGCGGCCTCAAGCGCGACCTCGATACCTTCCTCGGCGCCTTTTCCCTGGCGGCGCTGGCGATGTTCGTGCCGCACGAGCAACCCTTCGTGCGCGCCGCCATCAGCGCCGTGCTGGTGCTGCTGTATTTCCTCTATATCCTGCGCACGCTGAAGGCCTCGGCGGCGCTGGTCGGCGAGGGGCACGCCACCCAGGCGGGCGATATGATGTTCCTGGCGCGTGCCGGTCTGCCGACCAACTGGCTGACCATCCTGCTGCAGCTGGGGCTGGGGCTGGGCTTGCTGGTGTACGGTGCCGACGGCTTCATCCAGCATGTCGACCGCGCCTCGCACCGGCTGGGTATCTCGGCGCTGCTGCTGGCGCTGATGGTGGTGCCGATCGCCACCGAGCTGCCGGAAAAGATCAATTCCATCCTGTGGATCCGCAAGCGCAAGGACACCCTGGCGTTCGGCAACATCACCGGCGCCATGGTGTTCCAGGGCACGCTGCTGCCGGCCATCGGCATCGCGCTGACGCCGTGGGCGCCGCAGAAGGAAGTCTTCGCCGGCATCGCCATCACCCTGCTGGCGGCGGGCTGGCTGCGCTACCTGGCCGGTCGCATCCGGGTGTGGCACCTGCTGTTCAACGGCGTGCTGTATGCGGTCTACCTCGCCATCGGGCTGAGCTGAAGGGCGGCGAGGCCGACGGAAAACCGGCCGGGCGTCCGGTTTTCCGTCGCAAGCGGGGAGGGCGTTCAGTCGCGCGGGCTGTCCGGGGCGTCGAGGTAGCGCTGCAGGAACACCAGGTCGAGCCAGCGGCCGAACTTGTAGCCGACCTGCGGCATGTGGCCGACCTGGGTGAAGCCGAGGCGCTCGTGGAAACGCACCGAGCCCTCGTTGGCGGCGTCCACCCCGCCCACCATGACGTGCTTGCCCAGGGCCAGGGCGCGCGGAAACAGCGCCAGCAGTAGGTGCTCGCCGATGCCGCGGCCGCGGTGGTCGCGGTGGATGTGCACGCTGTGCTCCACGGTGTAGCGGAAGCCGGGAAAGGCGCGAAAATCGCCGAAGCTGGCGAAACCGACCACTTCGTCGCCGTATTCCGCCACCAGCACCGGGTAGCCCTGCGCCCGCCGTCCCTCGAACCAGGCCTGGCGCTCTTCCAGCGTGCTGGGGAGGTCGCAGTACACCGCGGTCGAGGTGGCGATGACGTCGTTGTAGATGGCGAGAATCGGCGGCAGATCGGCGAGGCGCGCGTCACGGATGTGCATGCTGGAGGTCTCCTCTGGGCGGGCGGCAGTGCTCTCTCGAGCCGTGCCGTTCTGGTGCGGAGTCGATGCTTGAGGATTCATGCTAGGTGTTGGTTCCACGGCTGTCAAAAGGAGCCGGAAACTGGCACGAGGATTGCATTGTATCCAGCCGGATCGAGATTCCCGGAGTCAACATGTTCAAGTTCAAGTCGAAAGCCAAGCCGGAGGCCGTGGCCGGTATCACCAGCGAACTGGTGATGTTCAACTATTGCCGACCGGCGCGGGCGCGCCGGGTGGCGCTGGGCAGCGGCGGACGCGTCTGGCTGGTGGAGACGCTGGACCGGGTGCACGGGGTCTGGGTGTGGGAGGACGAGTGCAGCCAGGGCGACCAGGCGCTGGAGCAGGCGCGCCGGCTGAGCCTGATGCTGTCCTGAGGTGCCGCGCTGGTGCGCGTGTGTCCCGCCCGGGACGAAAAAAAGGCGCGGAACCGGTCCGCGCCCAACACTCCTCGAAATACTCTTTTGTGCTTTGCTCGGCACCTATTTCAGTGGTGCGAGCGAGCCAAAGCAGGTTGAGTGCCGCCAGCGCACTGGAACCGGAATGTACATGGAGTACATGAGGATTCCTGATCGCTGAGCGAATTACTGCGTGCCAATCTCTGATTTGCTCAGCGATGGATTCGCACGCAGTACTGCCGGCGCATCAAGATGCGCAGGCACAGCCGCCCAATGGAGCCGGTTAGGCCGCCACCACGCCCTTGACGACCTTCCCCTTGCCGGCGAAGGCAGCCAGCAGTTCCTGCTGCTTCTGCTGCGCGAAGGCGTAGCTGCGGTCCTTGATCGGGCCGAAGCCGCGGATGCCTTCGGCCAACTTGGCCAGCTCCACCGCGCTGGCGAGGTTGTCGGCCTTGAGCCCCTGGAGCAGGGTGTCGACCAGGGTTTCGAACTCGCCGATCAGGCGGCGTTCGAGTTTCCGGTCGGCTTGCCAGCCGAAGACGTCGAGCGGGGTGCCGCGCAGGAAGCGCAGCTTGGCCAGCACCTTCATCGCCGGCAGCATCCACGGCCCGACGCTGATCTTCTTGGCCTTGCCGCCGGTCATCCAACTGGCGCCGAGCTGGAAGTGCAGCGTGTAGTCGCCCTCGAAGGTGCCGTCCAGCGCACGCAGGAACTCGCCGTCGCTGTAGAGCCGCGCCACCTCGTACTCGTCCTTGTAGGCCAGCACGTGGTAGTAGCTCTTGGCCACCGCCAGCGTCAGCGCCTGGCTGCCCGGCTTGACGCCGTCCTCGGCCGCCTTCACGCGTTGCACCAGCGCCTTGTAGCGTTCGGCCAGGCCGGCGTTCTGGTAGGCGGTGAGCAGCTGGGCGCGGTGGTGCAGCACGGCGTCCGGTGTTTCACGTGGAACGAACTGCACCACGGCGTTGGGGGTGACCAGCGCCTCGACGCGCGCCGGGTCGTGCGCGGCGTGGCGGCCCCAGAAGAAGGCCTGCTGGTTGAAGGTCACCGCGGCGCCGTTGAGGCGGATCGCTTCCATGATCGCTTCCTCGCTCACCGGCACCAGCCCCTTCTGCCAGGCGTAGCCCAGCATGAACATGTTGCTGGCGATGGCGTCGCCGAGCAGGGAGGTGGCGAGCCGGGTGGCGTTGACCTCGGAGTAGTGGCCGGCGCCGACCGACTCGATGATGGCGTCCTTCATGCTGCGCGCCGGGAAGCGCTGGTCCGGATTCTTCAGGAAGGCGCTGGTCGGCGACTCGAAGCTGTTGATGATGGCGTGGCTGAAGCCCTCGCGCATCTTGGCCAGCGCCTCCTCGGCGGCGGTCACCACCAGGTCGCAGCCGAGGATCAGGTTGGCGTCGCCGGCGGCGATGCGCACCGCGTGCAGCTGCTCCTTGTTGTCGGCGATGCGCACGTGCGACCACACCGAGCCGCCTTTCTGCGCCAGGCCGGCCATGTCGAGCACGGTGACGCCCTTGCCGTCGAGGTAGGCCGCCATGCCCAGCACCTGGCCGATGGTGACCACGCCGGTGCCGCCGACGCCGGTGACCATGATGCCGTAGGGGTGGTGCGCCGACGGCACCAGCGGCGCGGGCAGCGGCGGCAGGCTCGAGAGGTTGGCCGAAGCCGCCGCCGGCTTGTGCAGCTTGCCGCCTTCGACGGTGACGAAGCTCGGGCAGAAGCCTTCCAGGCAGGAGTAGTCCTTGTTGCAGCTCGACTGGTCGATCTTGCGCTTGCGTCCCAGCGGCGTTTCCACCGGCATCACCGACAGGCAGCCCGACTTGACGCTGCAGTCGCCGCAGCCTTCGCACACGCGTTCGTTGATGAACACGCGCTTGGCCGGGTCGGGGTAGTCGCCGCGCTTGCGGCGGCGGCGTTTCTCGGCGGCGCAGGTCTGGTCGTGGATCAGGATGGTGGTGCCTTCGGTCTCGCGCAGTTCCTTTTGCAGACGGTCGAGCTCGCGGCGGTGGAACACCTCGACGCCTTCGGCCAACCCTTTCACGTTCTGGTACTTCTCCGGCTCGTCGCTGGTGATGACGATGCGCTTGACGCCCTCGGCAGCGAGCTGGCGCGTGATCATCGGCACGTTGAGCGGGCCGTCGACGTGCTGGCCGCCGGTCATCGCCACGGCGTCGTTGTAGAGGATCTTGTAGGTGATGTTGACCTTGCCGGCGATGGCGGCGCGGATCGCCAAGAGCCCGGAGTGGAAGTAGGTGCCGTCGCCCAGGTTGGCGAACACGTGGCGGGTGTTGGTGAACGGCGCCTGGCCGAGCCAGGCCACGCCTTCGCCGCCCATCTGGCTGAAGGTCTTGGTGTGCGGCTCGATCCAGGTGGCCATGTAGTGGCAGCCGATGCCGGCCAGCGCGCGGCTGCCGTCGGGCACCTTGGTGCTGGTGTTGTGCGGACAGCCGGAGCAGTAGTGCGGCACGCGTGCGATCGCTTCGCGCGGCTGCACCAGCTGCGCTTCCTTGTCGTCGTAGAACTTGAGGCGGTCGTGGATCACCGGGCTGTCGAAGATCAGCGCCAGGCGGCTGGCGATGGCGCGCGCGATCATGGCCGGGGTCAGCTCGCCCGCCGCCGGCAGCAGCCAGTCGCCGTGCGGCAGCGCCCATTCGCCCTTCTCGGCGAACTTGCCGACCACGCGCGGACGCACGTCGTCACGCCAGTTGTACAGCTGCTCTTTCAATTGGTATTCGATGATCTGGCGCTTCTCTTCCACCACCAGGATCTCGTCCAGCCCTTCGGCGAAGTGGCGCACGCCTTCCGGCTCGAGCGGCCAGGTCATGCCGACCTTGAAGATCCTGAGGCCGATCTCGGCCGCCAGCGCCTCGTCGATGCCGAGGTCGTCGAGCGCCTGCATCACGTCGAGGTAGCTCTTGCCGGTGGTGATGATGCCGAGGCGCGGCTGCGGCGAATCGAGCACGATCCTGTTGAGGTGGTTGGCGCGGGCGTAGGCCAGCGCGGCGTACAGGCGGTGGTGCAGCACGCGCTTTTCCTGCGCCAGCGGGGTGTCGGGCCAGCGGATGTTGAGGCCGTCCGGCGGCAGCGGGAAGTCGTCCGGGATCACCACGTTGATGCGCTCGGGCGAGACGTCGACGATGGCGGCGCTCTCCACGGTGTCGGTGATGGCCTTGATCGACACCCAGCAGCCGGAGTAGCGGCTCATCGCCCAGCCGTGCAGGCCGAAGTCGAGCACTTCCTGCACCCCGGACGGGTTGAGCACCGGGATCATGCTGGCGGCGAGGATGTGGTCGGACTGGTGCGGGAAGGTGGAGGACTTGGCGGCATGGTCGTCGCCCGCCACCAGCAGCACCCCGCCGAACTGGCTGGTGCCGGCCACGTTGCCGTGCTTGATGACGTCGCCGGAGCGGTCCACCCCCGGGCCCTTGCCGTACCACATGGCGTACACGCCGTCGTACTTGGCGCCGTCAAACAGGTTGACCTGCTGCGTGCCCCACACCGCGGTGGCGGCGAGGTCTTCGTTGATGCCCGGGTGGAACACCACGTTGTGCTGCTTGAGGTACGGCTCGGCCTTCTGCATCGACAGGTCGACGTTGCCGAGCGGCGAGCCGCGGTAGCCGGTGACGTAGCCGGCGGTGTTCAGTCCGGCGGCGCGGTCGCGCTCCTGTTGCATCATCGGCAGGCGCACCAGCGCCTGGATGCCGGTCATGAATACCTGCCCGGTGGGCGCGGTGTACTTTTCTTCCAGATCGACATGGCGGATCGACATGTGGGTTCTCCTCCTGTGCTCGCTTGTGGCGTCAGCGGCAACCCGCCTTGTGGGCAGGCCTTCTCCTCTTACTGTTTTAGTTCAAGGATGCCGCGCGGTAGTTTCAGCGGACTATAGGTAACGTTAACGTAAACGTCAAAGAGATTGACGGATCGGCATGACCCGCGTTGCGTCTGTGCCAGTGCAGCAAGTGCTAACGCAGGTGACGATTGTTCGGCCACTTGAACAGTCTTGTCTGCCAGAGCCGATTGAAGGCAGAGCTGGGGGGCGTTAGGCTACAGGGATAAAAACGGCGTGTTGCGCCGATGACCCTCCCACATCGAGATTTTCCCATGTCTTCATCCCATGAAACCGGGCGCGGCGTGCTGTTCGTGTTCGGTGCCTTCCTCATCTGGGGGCTGTTCCCGCTCTACTGGAAGCCGCTGCACGACGTGCCGGCGCTGCAGATCCTGTGCCACCGCATCGCCTGGTCGGCGCTGTTCGTGGCGCTGCTGCTGCTGGTGCAGCGCCAGTGGGGCTGGCTGGTTCCGTTCGTGCGCGAGCCGAAAAGGCTCGGCATCTTCGCCTTGTCCTCGGCGCTGTTGTCGACCAACTGGCTGATCTACATCTGGGCGGTGAACGCCGACCGCGTGCTGGACGCCAGCCTGGGCTACTTCATCAACCCGCTCATCAACGTGCTGCTGGGGCGCTTGTTCCTCAGCGAGCGGCTGGTGCCGGTGCAAAAGGCGGCGGTGGGGCTGGCGGCGCTCGGCGTGCTGTGGCTGACCATCCTGGCCGGCACGCCGCCGTGGGTGGCGCTGGGCCTGGGGCTGTCGTTCGGCTGCTACGGGCTGTTGCGCAAGCAAGCGCCGCTGGCCTCGCTGCCTGGACTGGCGCTGGAAACCTTCCTGATGCTGCCCTTGGCGCTGGGCGCGCTGCTGTGGTTCGAATGGCAGGGGCAGGGATCGTTCGGCCACGTCGACGGCCTGCACGACGCGATGCTGGCCGGGGCCGGGGTGGTGACGGCGATTCCGCTGCTGTTGTTCGCCGCCGGCGCGCGCCGCCTCAAGCTGGCCACGGTGGGGGTGATCCAGTACACCAGTCCGATCATGCAGCTGTTGCTCGGCGCCTGGCTGTTCCACGAGCCGTTCGGCGCCGGCCGGCTGGTCGGCTTCGGCTTCATCTGGGCCGGGCTGGCGCTGTATTCCGGCGCCGGGCTGCTGGACTACCTGCGCACCCGTAGCGTGAAGCCGGCCTGATCGGGGTTCATGGCGCAAAAAAGGTTGGCTTCGGCCAACCTTTTTTGTTTCCTGGGGGAGATGGGGCTGAGCCTGCCCAAGTGGGCGAGCGAGTCAAGGCAGGTTGAGTGCCGCCAGCGCACAGGAACCGCAATGTCCACACAGCACATGAGGATTCCTGATCGCTGAGCGAATGACTGCGTGCCAATCTCTGATTTGCTCAGCGATGGATTCGCACGCAGCACCGCCGGCGCTCAAGATGCCAAGGCGCCGCCGCCTACTTTACTGGTTGGCGCGCACCCAGCGCAGCCACTGCGTGAACAGTTCCGGGTCGAGCGCGGCGATGGCGGAGCGGCTCCACGGCTGGTCCGCCCAGTAGTCGTCGGTGTTGAGCGTGGCGGCCTGGCCGCCGGCTTCTTCCAGGATCACCACGCCGGCGGCGTAATCCCACAGGCGCTGGCCGCCGTGCAGGTAGAGGTCGTAGCGGCCGGCGGCGAGGAAGCACCAGTCCAGCGTCGAGGCGCCCATATTGCGCTGGCTGCCGCACGGCGCCAGGCTGTTGAGGCGCGCTGCCAGCTTGCCCGAGCGCAGGTACTTCACCTCGACCCCGGCGATGGCGTCGCCCATGCAATTGGGCACCTTCTTCAGCGGCAGCGGGATGCCGTTCATGTGGGCGCCCTGGCCACGGCGGGCGTAGAACATCTCGTCGGACACCGGGTTGTAGATCACGCCCAGCTCGCTCTTGCCGTCGATCATCAGCGCCACCGAGATGGCGAAATACGGCAGGCCGTTGATGAAGTTGGTGGTGCCGTCGATCGGGTCGACCACCCACAGGCCGTCGCGGTGGGCCTGCCACAGCGCCTCCTGCTGGGCGCGGTCCATCTCCTCGCCCAGCACCGGATGCGGCAGGATGGTCGGCAGCAGCCGCACGAGCGCCTGCTGGCAGGCGAGATCGGCCTCGGTAAACAGCGTGCCGTCGACCTTGCGGCTGGAGCCCACGCGCAGGAAACGCGGCATCACTTCGGTCTGGGCGACTTCGCGCAGGGCCCGTATTACCTGGTCGACCACCTGCATCCGTTTCTCCTTAACGATGAGCTGAGAGCTTGTGAATAAATCTACTGCGCGTCCCTGATCGGGGCTCATGCGCGGCTCTGCGCGGGCGAATCGCTCGTGGAGGTTCGCTCAGCCACGATCCTCATGTACTTTATGTACAGTCCGGTTCCTGCGCTGCTCTTTAACCCCGCCGAGGGTCGCCCGCGACGATTGCTTTCGCACGCTACGCGTCGGTGCTGTGGCCGAGTGAGCCGGGGCAGGGCCGGCGACGGCAAGAGGAGTATTGTTGCAACCGCAGCAAACAAAGCAAAATACCGGTATCGCCAAGGACTTTCAAGACAATGCCACGCTTTTTTCTCGACGGGGAACTTGCCCCCGGCATGACCCTCGCGCTGCCCGACAGCGTGCTGCGCCACGTTCAGGTGCTGCGCCTCAATCCCGGTGACGCCATCACGCTGTTCAACGGCCGCGGCGGGGAATACCCCGCCACCCTGAGCCGGGTGCTGAAGCGCGACGCCGAGTGCGTGCTGGGCGAGTTCGCCGACGTCGCGCGCGAGTCGCCGGTGTGGCTCGGGCTGGCACAGGCCATCTCCGGCGGCGACAAGATGGAATTCACACTGCAGAAGGGCGTGGAGATGGGGGTCAGCGTGTTCCAGCCGCTGACCGCCGAGCGCTCGGTGGTGCGGCTCTCGGGCGAGCGCGCCGACAAGCGCGTGGTGCGCTGGCAGGAGATCGTCATCGCCGCCTGCGAACAGTGCGGCCGCAACAGCGTGCCCGAGGTGCGGCCGATCCTGACGCTGGCGGAATGGCTGCGCGAGCTGCCCGAGGCCGACGCCCGGCTGGTGCTGTCGCCGCTCGGCACGCAACGGCTGGCCGACATCGCCGCCGCCCCGGCCTCGGCCTGGCTGATGGCGGGCCCCGAGGGTGGGTTGTCGGCGCGCGAGGAAGGCGCGGCGATCGAGGCCGGCTGGACCCCGCTCAAGCTCGGCCCGCGCATCCTGCGCACCGAGACCGCGGCGCTGGCGGCGGTGGCGGCGATCCAGACGGTGTGGGGCGACTACCGCGGCTGAGGCCGGACGGCCCCGTTTCCGGACAAAAATCGGTCCCATCCCGCACCGCTGGCGATTAAGATGAAGAGTATGCCAGTGGCCGGGGGGGCCATGACGTGCCGAAGCAGACTGTGCCAACGCCAGGGCGACCGTTGTTCCGCGCGCTGCCCTGGCTGATTCTCATCGTCGGTGTTGCGCTCACCGCTTTGCAGGCGCAGCACATGCGCACGCGCGAGGCGGCGCTGGCGCGGGCCAAGTTCGAGATTCGCGTCACCGAGCTGGTCAGTGGCTTCGAGCACCGCATGATGGTGCAGGCGCAGATCCTGCGCGGCGTGGCCGGGCTGTTTGCCGCCAGCGCCGAGGTCGAGCGCGACGAGTTCCGGCGCTACGTCCAGGGGCTCGAGCTGCCGCGCTACTACCCCGGCATCACCGGCATCGGCTACGTCGCCATCGTGCCGGCGCGCGACAAGGCGCGCCACGTCGCCGCGATGCGCGCCCAGGGTTTTGCCGACTACGATATCCGCCCGCCCGGGCCGCGCGACCCCTACACCGCGGTGATCTACGTCGAGCCCTTCGACTGGCGCAACCGGCGCGCGCTGGGGTTCGACATGTCGCTGGAGCCGACGCGCTTCGCCGTCGCCCGCCGCGCCGCCGACGAGGGGCGGGCGCTGATGACCGGCAAGCTCACCCTGTTGCAGGAAACCCGGCAGGATGCCCAGCCCGGCGTGCTGCTGTTCCAGCCGGTGTACCGCGCCGGGGCGCCGCTGGCCAGCGTGGCCGAGCGGCGCGCGGCGCTGCTCGGCTGGGCCTACTCGCCGCTGCGCGTGAGGCAGCTGCTGGAACGCTACCTGCAAAGCGAATACCCGCAGCTGTCGTCGCAAATCGCGCTGCAGGTGTACGCCGGCGACACGCTGCAGCCCGCCGCGCAGATGTACCAGCTGCACCCCGGCGCCGCGGCGCAGGGCGAGGCGGTGGTGCGGCGCGCCAGCCTGCATGGCAGCACCTGGACCTTCCGCGTCGAGCCCCTGGCGGGCTACTGGGGCGGCGAGGCGTTCGACGGCAACGCCCGCATCGTGCTGGCGAGCGGCATCGTGCTGACCCTGCTGCTGGTGGCCGCCAGCCAGCTGCTCGGCCGCAGCCACCAGCGGCTGGCCGCCGCGCTGCGCGAAGCCTCGCTCGCCAACCGCCATCTGGCCGAGCAGCAGTCGCTGCTGCGCGCCATCTACGACAGTTCCAGCGTCGCCCTGTTCCTGATGAAGCCCGACGGCAAGATCGCCCACGCCAACCAGCGCATGGCGGCGATGTTCCATACCCTGCTGCCGGAGCTGATTGGCCGCGATTACGATACCTTGCTGCCGCCCGCCGAGCAGGACGGCGCGCGCGACTGGCAGGCTCGGGTGAGCGCGCAGCAGGGTACCCCGGCCAGCATCGAGCGCTGCTACCGGCGCTTCGACGGCGGCGAGTTCTGGGGCGTGACCACCGGCTGCGCCCTGCACGATGCCGGGGGCAAGGTGCTCGGCATCGTCGGCGTCATCGAGGACGTCACCGAGCGGCACAAGAACGAGGCGGGCATGCGCCTGGCCAGCACCGTGTTCATGGCGAGCCCGACCGGCATCATGGTGACCGACGCCGAGGAGCGCATCGTCTCGGTGAACCCGGCGTTTACCCTCATCACCGGCTACAGCGCCGCGGAAATCATCGGCCAGACGCCGAAGATCCTGGCCTCCGGGCAGCACGACGCGGACTTCTATCAGGAGCTGTGGCGCAGCATCGGGCAGGACGGGTTCTGGGAAGGGGAATTGCTGAACCGGCACAAGCAGGGCCACTTGTACCTGGAGATGATCTCGATCAGCCGGGTGGTGGACGGCCAGGGCCGGGTGGTCAATTACGTGGGCATGTTCCAGGACGTCACCGAGCGGCGCCAGGCGGAAGAGCGCATCCGTCACCTGGCGCATCACGACTACCTCACCGGGCTGCCCAACCGCGCCCACCTGCTGGAGCGCGCCAGCCAGGCGCTGGCGTTGGCGCGGCGCTACCAGCGCCGGCTCGCCATCCTGTTCCTCGACCTCGACCGCTTCAAGCCGATCAACGACCGCTACGGCCACGACGTCGGCGACGTGGTGCTGCGCACAGTGGCCGATCGCCTGCTGGCGCTGGTGCGCGAGTCGGACACGGTGTGCCGCCTGGGCGGCGACGAGTTCGTCATCCTGCTGGCGGAATACCATGACTTCGCCAGCGTCGAGCAGCTGGCGCACACCCTGCGCACGGCGATCGAACAACCTTGCGAGGTGGGCGCGCTGCGGCTCGCGGTCTCCGCCAGTATCGGCATCGCCACCTACCCGGAGCATGGCGACAGCGTCGGGGCCCTGATCCAGCGCGCCGACGCCGCGATGTACCGCGCCAAGACCGGCGCGGCGCCGCCGATCTGCGTCGCCGGCGAGCCGCTGGACTCCGCCGACGCCTGAGCGCATGGCCGGTGCCGCGCTCAGGCCGGCAGCGCGCTTCGGCCAACCTCGCAGCGGCTCAGAAGCGCGCGATCCATTCCCCCTGCAGGTAACGGTAGCGGTAATCCGGGCCGTTGAACGAGGCGCTCTGGCTGTAGCCGCCGCGCAGCCGCAGCGACTGCTGGGCGCGCAACGGGCTTTGCAGGCCGAGTTCGAGCAGGCGGGTGTTGCTGCGCGGGTCGTCGTTGACCTGCTGGCGGCCGAGCCCGGCCGTGAGCGTGCCGGTCCAGCCCTGCAGGCGTTTGCGCCAGCCCACGGCGAGCATCGACTCGTCGTAGTTCTTGGGGTTGAAGTAGGCGCCGTCGACGTCGTCGCTGCTGCTGTGGTAGGTACGGTAGCGCGCCTGCAGCGTCAGCCCGAGGTCGAGCCAGGGCTGGTAGATCAGCTTGAGGCGGCCGTGGCTGCGCTCGTTGCCGTCGGAGAAGTCCTGGCGCGCCGCCAGGCCCACCAGCGTCAGGTGTTCCCCCAGGCCCTGGTCCAGGCTGGCACCCCAGTAGTTGAAGTGCACGCCGCGGTCGAGCGAGTTCTGGGTTTCCACCCAGTCGCGGTTGACGAACAGCTCCAGCCCGGTGCGCTGCGCCAGGGCCCGACGGTAGCTGCCGTCCAGCGTCACCAGGTCGTGGCCGCCCTGGCGGAACAGGCCGGTGTCGATCTGCCAGCCGTTGGCGGTGGCCGGGTCGATCTGGCGGTGCAGCAGGGCGATTTGCTGGCCGTCGCGCTGCCAGTCGTGCTGGCTGTAGTGATGGTCGGTGTAGCGCACCCCGGTGAGGGCGTCGGCGTGCTGGTAGTCGGGCAGGTATTCCAGCGCCAGGCGGCGCGTGGTGAAGCCCTCGTTGTCGCGCGACAGGAAGAACGCCGCGCCGGCGCCCTGGTCGTCGTTGGTGGTCTCGGCGGCCTGGCCGAACGGGCTCGCGGCCAGCAGCAGGGCGAGCAGGGTGGGTTGCAGCAGCTTGTTCATTTGCCCTCCGGCTGTACTTTGACGGGTGCGGTGTCCTTGGTGCCCCAGTGCTTGCGGGCATTGAACAGTTCGGCGAGGTAGCCCAGCAGGCAGGCCGGCTGCAGCAGCAGGCTGTAGCACAGGGTGTAGATCAGGAAACCCCGCGTATTGCGCCGCACCTTGAGGCCGTGCAGGTCGAACATTTTGCGTTCCACCGAGAACATGATGAAGTTCATCAGCAGCGCCACCGGCAGCAGGGCCAGCGTCATCGGGCCGACGATCCAGTAGTGGCCGAACAGCGCCAGCACCAGCCCGGGGATGAAGCCGATGGTGAAGGCCAGGTCGAGCCAGGGGAACAGCAGGTTCCAGTAGATGAAGAAGGTCGGCAGTTGCGGCTTCAGCAGCAGGCTGGGGTGCTGCTTGAAGGCCTCGACCATGCCGCGCGACCAGCGCTTGCGCTGGCGCAGGAACTGGCGCGCCGTGCTCGGGGCGTTGGTGAACAGACAGGCGTCCTCGCTGTGGCCGACGCGGTGGCCGGCCTTGAGGATGGCCCAGGTCAGCACGATGTCCTCGCCGACGTTCTCCGGCCAGCCGCCCACCTCGATCAGCGTGGCGCGGTCGTACAGCGAGAAGGCGCCCTGCGCCACCAGCGTGCCCTGGTACAGCGACTGCACGCGCTTGATGGCGGCGATGCCGTGGAAGTAGTCCCACTCCTGGCAGCGCGTCACCCAGTTCTCGCGCGAATTGCGCACCAGCACCGTGCCCGCCACGGCGCGCGTGTTGGGCGGGTCCTGGCGATAGCGTTCGACGATGGCGCACAGCGCATTGCGGTACAGGTAGGAGTCGGCGTCGACCGTCAGCACCAGCTCGTGGCGCGCCTGGGCCAGCCCCAGGTTGAGCGCGTTGGCCTTGCCGCCGTTCTTTTCCAGGTGCAGCAGGTGCAGCCACGGGTAGCGCGGCAGGCAGCGGCGCACGATGGCGGCGGTGTCGTCCTGCGAGCCGTCGTTGATCACGATCACCTGCAGTTCGCCCGGGTAGTCCTGGCGCTCGATGCTGACCAGCGTCTCCTCGATCGAGGCGGCCTCGTTGTAGGCGGCGATCAGGATGCTCAGCGGCGGGTAGCTCTCCAGCGGCTGGCGGCGCGGGCGTTTGTCGAGCGCCAGGCTGAGTAGCAGGAAGGCGTTCATGAAGCCCGGCACGATGGCGATGCCGCCGATCAGGAACCACGCCAGGTAACGGCCGAGGTGAGTGCTCAGTTCGGCAAACCAGGGTTGTGCCAGCCAGGCGGACAACGCGGTCCAGACGACCGCACCGCTGGTGGCCAGGGCGAATTTGCTGCGTACGGAAAGATACATGGAGGGGATGTTCGACTGGATTGACGACCGGCGGGCACGCCGGCCCGCCACCCGGACCCGCCGCCTGCCGTAGCCGGCGCGAGTCGCTCAGCCGGGCATGGTATGTTATATGAAAAACAACATCTAGTTTAAAATGCGTTTGCGCTAACTGGGCGGCATGAATGGCGCGAAAGGTGTCGTTTTTTTGTTGCCGCGTGAAGAGGCCGCCGCCGGTCGGCAGCGGCCGGGGAGCATCAGGCCAGGCGGTACACCAGCTTGCCTTCGAACAGCAGCTCGCTGTCGGTCAGGCACAGCTGGCCGGCCGGCGGCAGGGCGCGCTCGAACACGAAGTGGCGGCCGTCGATGTCGAGCCAGGCGTTGATCGGCGTGCCGTCGAACTGGCCCAGCACGTCGGGGGAGCGGGTGACGACGGCGTTGTCGGGCAGGCGGATGCCGGCCGGCGGCGTTTCTTCCGGCACCGACCAGTCTTCCTGCAGCTGCGGCTCCGGCAGGTTGCGCAGCGCCAGCTTGAGCCAGAGGCGGAACAGCCACAGCGGCAGGCGCACGCGGTGCACGCGCTTGTCGTCGCTGATGACGCAGGCGACCGGGAAGCGGCGGCGGCATTCCGGGCACTCGGCCTCGGCCGCCAGCACGATCTTGTCGTGCAGCAGGCGGGCGATGCCTTCCATGTCGCGCGCCGTCACCATGCTGTGGCAGTGCGGGCAGGCCTTGGCGAAACGGCTGATGCGGTTGCCGTTGGGAAAGGCCAGGGGCAGGAAGCGGGAAAGTTTCTGGGGCGTCGTCATGGGTCTCGGGGTCCGGCTCGGCCGCCGCGCTGGATGCGGCGGCAGCCGGCCATTATAGCGCGTCGCAGCGTGCTGTCAGGAGATCGGCTGCGCCTGCAGGCGGGTGCGCAGGGTATGGCTTTCGCCCGGCGCCAGGAGGCGCGCGTCGCGGCCGGCGTTGGCGGTCTCGACGCACACGAAGTGGCGGTAGCCGTCGTCCGGCAGGTCGGCCAGGCGGGCCGACTTGGCGATCCACGGGTTCCACACCACGCTGCTGGCGGAGCCCGCGGCGCTGAGGGTGACGGTGCGTCCCCAGGCGGGGTCGTGCAGCGTGAGCGGGCCCTCGGGGTAGACGATGGCGTCGATCTCGCGCTCGAAGCGCAGCGGCTCGCTGCCGAAGCGCGACGGCTGTCCCTGCAACTGGTCGAGGTAGCTGGCGCCGGCGAGGCCGGTGAGGGTGGCGCCGTCGATGTCGCCCAGCGCCAGATAGCTGTGCAGCGCGGCGGAGAGCGGGGCCGGCGCGCCGCCGTGATTGCGGGTGGTCAGCGCCAGCTCGACGGCGTCGTCGAGGCGCAGCTCGAGGCTGGCCTCCAGCGCGCCGTGGCGTGGGCCGGCCAGCCGCACGCTGAAGCCGTCGGCGTCGCGCGACACCTGCTGCAACACCCACGGCTGCTGGCGCGCCACGCCGTGCGCCGGCGCGCCGGCGTCGTCGGGATGGGCGCCGAACCACGGCCAGCACAGCGGAATGCCGCCGCGGATCGCCTTGCCGGGCTGGAACACGGCGGCGGGCGACAGGTACAGCAGCGGCGGCTCGCGGTGGCGGGTGTAGTCGAGCAGCTGGCCGCCCAGCAGCGAGAGCCGGGCGTCGAAGCGGTCGTGGGCGAGGGTGAGCAGGGTGACGCCGGGAGCGAGCTCGCTCAGGCTGGCGCCGTCGGGCAGGGTGAGGGACATGGCGACTCCGGGGAAAAACGGGCGGGTACGATGGTAGCGTAGCGGCGGCGTAGCCGCAGCGCTACATCGCCCGCTTCTCCCCGGGGTGGGCTTAAAACCTGTTTACGATCTGCTGCGCTTCGGCGATACGGCGTTAAAACCGACTTCGGAATGCTCATTTACACCTTGTAAACTCCGCTTCCTCAGCCGTTTTTGCCTCGTCTCGCTCTAGCTCGCGAGATCGTAAACAGGTTCTTAGAACCGGTTCACGCTCTTTTTGCGGTGGCGGCCGAGCACCACCGGCCCCGCGCGGCTCGTAAAAAGAGCGTGTGCCGGTGCTTACTTCAGGCTGCCGGCGAGGAACTGCTGGAGGCGCTCGCTCTTGGGCTGGTTGAGCACCTCGCGCGGGTGCCCTTCCTC
>NZ_JBYSWM010000039.1:0-32409 GCF_058781125.1 Pseudogulbenkiania sp. FW507-F1
TTGACTGGTTTGTTGACACTTCCAGTCTGGCACGTTGATGCCGTATCAGGAGGGAGGAGTCCATCCCATTGATTCAGTATGGTCAGCGCGTCTGAACTGGGCTGGGGATTGGATCGGATTATCGAGGTGGCCGACAACCGGGTGGGCGATGCACCGATGTGGTCGGAGAGGAAATAGCAGCACATCCTGCTTCAGGGTTTGGCCGCAACGCCAATTTTAACCGACAGCTGGCAGGTCTCGATTTGTGCCGCCATGTAATTATTAATAGATAATTGCTCTAAAAAGCGCTCCAACACCAGATTAGGCCGCCTGCCTTTGCGCGTAACCACACTGAGTGGTACGTCATAGTGAAGGCGATGAGGGTGGAGTGTTCTCATCATTTCCTGCGTCACCCACGTATTGGCATAGTGATCTGGAAGAAAGCCGATAAAACTGCCTGTGAGAATCAGAAAGGCGATGCCCTCCCGGTCAGATGCAGTTGCTGTGCAGTTCAATGTCTGATGAGTGTCTATGGCATCCGCTGGCAGTCGGTAGCTAGGGGCCACGGCATCGGCATTGCGTAGTTCCTCGTCCGTTATCTCCGCATCAGGACGCCCAAAAAATGAATGCTCCCGGCTGCAATAGAGCAAGGAGCGTTCTGCGTAGAGTGGCATGTATTCCAGTCCCGCCAGGGGGCTGATCAATGGGACCACACCCACATTGAGGTGCCCATCAAGAACCCCTAGCTCAATATCGCTAGGTGTCATCATCCCGATATTGATATGTACGCTAGGGCCTTGTGCTCGTAGCGACTTCAAGGCTTGGGTGATGCGCATGTGCGGCTGGGTCACCATGTTGTTGATGATGCCGATGTTGAGCTCGCCGCGCAGCTGGCGGTGCAGCTGGTTGACCTCGCTGCGGAAGCCCTCGATGGCGGCGAGCAGGGTCTGGCTCGCGCGCAACACCTCGCGCCCTTCGTCGGTGAGCGCGAAGCCGGCGCGGCCGCGTTGGCATAGGCGCATTCCCAGCCGCTTCTCCAAGTCTCCCATGTGCAGGCTGATGGCCGAGCGGCTGATGCCCAGCACCCCTTCGGCGGCCGTGAAGCTGCCGCATTCCACCACGGTCTTGAATAGGCGGAGCAAACGGATTTCGAAATCGCTGACTTGGCTGAGTGTCTTCTTTGCAGTCATTCGGTAAATTAAATCTAATCTAAGCGTGAATACGATGCTATTTAACTCACCATACAACCTGATGCAACCTATGGCTGTCAACACATCAACCGCTGGGAGCCATGTACGAACTCTCCGATTGTGAACTCTACAGAACAACCTATGCCATGCATGTGACGGTTATGCTGGCAGGGCAGGCGTTGGCGGCGTTCATTGTTAGTGCATGACGAACGTGCCTGATTGATTGTCAGCGGGGAAATTCTTGAAAATCAACTGCTTGAAATGTGGTTGCGAACAGTTTTTGTAGAAGATTTGTAGAAATTGTAGAAGGAATTTAGGGACGGAAACCGGCGTTTCCAGAGAAGGGAGAAACAACTAAGCCCTTGATTTCTCAAGGGCTTAGTTGTGTTGACTGGCGGAGAGGGAGGGGTTCCTGTTGAAAACAACAAAATCAATTACCCATCAACACCTTACATGCCTTGATGATTACAGGGGTTTCCTGTCACATTTCAATTTTATGGGGAGACTTATGGGCAGCGCCAACAGATGGTGGGCAATGCTATTCCGCCTGCCTTCACTTTTTATCTTGCCCAAGCACTCAAGAATGTAAGTGCCGATATGGAGCCATAAGGGGGGCGGATGTACGACGCCATTCATGCTGCTAGATAGGCTCGATGAGTCCGGTGCGGATATGGTTAAGCTGTTGGGTGGAGACGAACTCCTCGCGCAGGTGTTGGTTAGTGATGTGATTATGGCTGAGTATGGCCAGTCAGCGGGGGACCTTCCTGGTTTAGCAAAGCTGGCACGGAACGCACCCTTGATCTTGGCTGGTCTTCTGATTGGGTCGTTGGCCAACATGGAGTTGTCAGGCCACGTCGATATGGTGCAGATCCTCAGGAAGGGCATGAGGGTTGTACATCACTTCGCCCATAAGCCTCCAGTTACCTGCTCCTACAGCCAAGGCGAAACTCGGGCGCACATGGAAGCCAAGGCCGCAATCTTCAAATTCTTCCAAGCCAAGGGTATGCGAGTGGAAGTTGAATACCCGCTTCAGAATGGTAAGCAACGAGCCGACGTCATCGCTTGGGGAACACAACACACACTGGTCTTTGAGGTTCAGCATTCTCCTATTGCTCCAGAAGCAATTGCCAAGCGCACTGAGGATTACTCGAAGCAAGGCTTGCCTGTCATATGGCTACCTCTGCTGAACGCAGAAAAGCTTCTTGGTGTCGCCTGCACCCAACGGGAAAAGCACACGATAGTGCCCGACGAGATCAGCAGGGGTCTTCAGGTTGAAGTAGTAGACCCCGCTAGAGTGCTTGATTGTGTGTGCTATATGCGCCATTTTCATGCCCCGAGTGTATAACACCGGTGTGCAATAGGCATGAAAAAACCCTTGGTTCTCAACAATTTGCTGAAATATCAAGGGCTTGTAGTGTACTGGCGGAGAGGGAGGGATTCGAACCCTCGGTACGGGAACCCGTACGCCTGATTTCGAGTCAGGTACATTCGACCACTCTGCCACCTCTCCGCGGTCAATGAGAGGCGAATTATATGGATGAGATTCGGCCCTGTCAACAGTCTGGTATCGTTCTGCCTTTCCCCGTTGTGCTTGGTACACTGCTCGCATGAAACCCGGCCGATGCCGTCGGCCTCCTACCTTTATATCCCGACTGATCGCAGTCGCTTCAGCAGCAGAGGGCAGTGTGAAACTAGCGTCCCGTCTCGACAGTATTTCCCCGTTCCAGGTCATGGCCATCCTGGAGAAGGCCCGTGCCTTGCAAGCGCAGGGGCACGATGTGATCCATCTCGAAGTGGGTGAACCGGACTTCGCCACGCCGCCCGCCATCGTCGAAGCAGGACGACAGGCCCTGGCCCAGGGAGATACCTTCTATACGGCAGCACAGGGGCTGCCCGAACTGCGCCAGGCGATTGCCGGCTTCTACGCCAGCCGTCATGGCGTGGAGCTCGATCCGGCGCGCATCATCGTCACGCCGGGAGCCTCCGGCGCCTTGCAGATCGCGCTGACCTTGCTGGTGGAAGAGGGTAGCGAGGTGGTGATGGCCGATCCGACCTACCCCTGCAATCGCCACTTCGTCAGCCTGCTGGGCGGGGTGCTGCGCGCGGTGGAGGTGGGGCCCGAGAGCCGCTACCAGCTCCAGGCGGCACAGTTGGACGCCGCCTGGAGCGAGCGCACGGCGGCGGCCATGGTGGCGAGCCCGGCCAATCCCACCGGCACATTGCTGAGTGCAACCGAGCTGGCCGAGCTGGCCGAGGTATGTCGCCGCCGGGGTGGCGCGCTGATCGTTGACGAGATCTATCACGGCCTGACCTACGGCGTGGACGCGCCGAGCGTGCTGCAGGTGGCGGACGAAGCCTTGGTGATCAACAGTTTCTCCAAGTACTTCCAGATGACCGGTTGGCGCCTGGGCTGGCTGGTGGTGCCGCCGCAACTGGTGGAACCAGCGATCCGGCTGGCGCAGAACCTGTTCCTGTGCCCGCCGGCGCCGGCGCAGCGTGCGGCGCTGGTGGCATTTCAGCCAGAGACGCTGGCCTTGTTGGAGGAGCGGCGCGCCGAGTTCGGCCGGCGCCGCGACTTCCTGCTCGAAGCACTGCCCAGCCTGGGCTGGCGCATTCCGGTACAGCCGGAAGGAGCGTTCTACGTCTATGCCGACGTCAGCACGGTGACCGATGACAGCTTCGGCTATTGCCAGCGTCTGTTGGACGAAGTGCACGTGGCGATCACGCCGGGAGCGGATTTCGGCGCCTACCACGCCGAGCGGCACGTGCGGGTGGCCTACACGACGGGCATCGACCGCCTGGCCGAAGCGGTACGGAGGATGGCGCGCGCCGGCTGAGTAGCGGGGTGGCGGAGGCGATCCTCCTGTCCTCTGCCGGCAAGCCGATGAAGTTCAAGTGCTATTTCACACTATTTTTGTTTTTTCTGGATTTTGTTATCTATTTTGCCAGATAGACAAAAAAATTGGTTTTAATGGCATGTGAGCGGGAACTCTGACGTTCTGAAATCTCTCTCTTGACGGGAGGGCGTGGCTTTTGGCCGTGCCCGCATCGATGACCCCGCCGTTGCCATGTGTTGACGGCCTCGACCACCCTGGGAGGAAGCCTATGCACGCCACGTCCTTCATCCATGACCTTGCCGTGATCATGCTGATAGCCGGCCTGGTCACGGTGTTGTTTCACCGCCTGCGTCAGCCGGTGGTACTGGGCTATATCGTGGCCGGGGTGATCATCGGCCCGTACACGCCGCCGTTCGCTCTCATCCAGGACGAAGCCACGGTCAAGACCTTGGCCGAACTTGGCGTGGTGTTCCTGATGTTCTCGCTCGGGCTTGAGTTCAGCCTGAAGAAACTGGCCAGTGTCGGCGTCACCGCGCTGTTGGCGGCGCTGACCGAAATCGTGGCGATGGTGGCCATCGGCTTTCAGATCGGCAAGTACTTCGGCTGGGCCACGATGGATTCGGTGTTCCTCGGTGCCATGCTGGCGATCTCGTCGACCACCATCATCGTCAAGGCGCTGGACGAGCTGGGGCTCAAAAACGAGCGCTTCGCGCAAATGATTTTTGGCATCCTCATTGTCGAGGATATTCTTGCCATCGGCATGATCGCCTTGCTGTCCGGCATCGCCATCAGCGGACGGGTCGAGGCAGGAGCGGTGCTGAGCACGCTGGGCCAGCTGTCGCTGTTCATGGTGGTGGCGCTGGTGCTGGGCATCCTGATAGTGCCGCGCCTGTTGGCCTACGTGGCGCGCTTCGAGAGCCGCGAGATGTTGCTGGTGACGGTGCTCGGGCTGTGCTTCGGTTTCTGCCTGCTGGTGCTGCAACTGGAGTACAGCATTGCGCTGGGGGCGTTCCTGATCGGGGCGATCATGGCGGAGTCGCGCGAGCTGAAGCAGATCGAGCACTTGGTCGAGCCGATCCGCGACATGTTCAGCGCGATCTTCTTCGTCGCCATCGGTCTGTTGCTCGACCCGGCGGTGCTGCTGCAGTACGCCTGGCCGATCGCGTTGATCACCGTGGCGGTGGTGGTCGGCAAGGTGGTTACCTGCAGCCTCGGCACCTTCGTCGCCGGCAACGACGGCCGCACCGCGATGCGGGTGGGGATGGGGCTGGCGCAGATCGGCGAGTTTTCCTTCATCATCGCCGCGCTCGGCTTGTCGTTGAAGGTGACCAGCGATTTCCTCTACCCGGTGGCGGTGGCCGTTTCGGCGTTGACGACCTTGTTCACCCCCTATTTGATCCGCGCTGCCGAACCGTTTGCCGGGCTGGTGAACCGGCTCTCGCCCGAACCGGTTAAGCGCGGCCTGGGGTATTACACCGCGTGGTTGCAGAGCATTCAGCCGCAAGAGGAGCGCGCCGAACTGCTGGCCATCGTCCGCCGCATCGTGCTGCACGTGCTGGTCAACCTGTGCCTGGTGACCGCGATCTTCCTGGCCGCCGCCTACTTCGGGCCGGAGTGGCTGACGAGTCAGGGCGACGCGCGCCTGGTCAACGCGCTGCTGTGGAGTGCGGCGCTGCTGTTGTCGGTGCCATTTCTGGTGGCGATCTACCGCAAGCTCAAGGCGCTGGCAATGCTGCTGGCGGAACTCTCGGTACGGCCGGAGATGGCCGGCCAGCTCACCACAGCCTCGCGGCGCGTGATCGCCGAACTGATCCCGGTGGGGGCGCTGATCGGCATCCTGCTGTTCCTGTCAGCGCTGAGCGTGAGCATCCTGCCGCCGAGCGAGGTGCTGCTGGTGATTGTGCTGGCGGTGGGGGCGGTAGCGGTGCTGTTCTGGAAGCGCCTGATCCAGCTGCACTCGCGGCTGCAGATCGCCTTGTACGAGACGATGCACCCGCCGGCCCCGTGATGGCGGGGAATAAAAAAACGGCAGCTGGTGAGCTGCCGTGTTTTTTCGCAGGCTAAGGTTGGCCGAAGGCTTCGGCCAACCTTGTCGAAGCGATCAGTTGTTCTGGATCACGATCTTGGGAAACTTGCTGGAGAAGTCCTGCGCCTTCTCGCCGACCTTGACCGCCACGCGGCGCGCGATGGCCTGGTAGGCGGCGGCGATCGGGCCGTTCGGGTCCGCCACCACGCTCGGCTTGCCTTCGTCCACCGCCTGGCGGATGGCGAGGTCGAGCGGCAGCGAGCCCAACAGCTCGACACCGTACTCCTCGGTCATCTTGGCGGCGCCGCCGCTGCCGAAGATGTGTTCGGCGTGGCCGCAGTTGGAGCAGATGTGGATCGCCATGTTCTCCACCAGGCCCAGGATCGGCACGCTGACCTTCTCGAACATCTTCAGCCCCTTGCGTGCGTCGAGCAGGGCGATGTCCTGCGGCGTGGTGACGATCACGGCGCCGGTCACCGGCACCTTCTGCGCCAGCGTCAGCTGGATGTCGCCGGTGCCCGGCGGCATGTCGATCACCAGGTAGTCCAGATCGTCCCAGCGCGTGTCGTTGAGCAGCTGCTGCAGCGCCTGGCTCACCATCGGGCCGCGCCAGACCATGGCCTGGTCGGTGTCGACCAGGTAGCCGATCGACATGGTCTGCACGCCATAATTCACCACCGGCTGCAGCGACTTGCCGTCGGTTTCCGGTTTCCGCCCCTGCAGGCCCATCATCAGCGGTTGCGACGGGCCGTAGATGTCAGCGTCCAGCAGGCCGACACGGGCGCCTTCGGCCGCCAGCGCCAACGCCAGGTTGACGGCGGTGGTGGATTTGCCGACGCCGCCCTTGCCGGACGCCACGGCGATGATGTTCTTCACGCCAGGCAGCAACGGCACGCCGCGCTGGGCAGCATGGCTGACGATCTGGCTGCTGACGCCGACCTTGACGGCGCGGCCTTCGGCCAACGGTGCCAGCGCGTTCTCGAAAGCGCCGCGCACGGCGTCGAACTGGCTCTTGGCCGGGTAGCCCAGCACCACGTCGAGCGTGATCTCGCTGTCGCTGACGCGCAGGTTCTTGACCGCCTTGGCAGCGGTGTACGGTTTGCCGGTGTTGTCGTCGATCAGGCCGGAGAGGGCCTGGAGTACCTGGGTATCTGTCAGTGCCATGGTGTCGGAAGAGTCGGAAGTGGTGGCGTCGCGGCCGAAGAGTCGGGTCAGTTTCTGGAACATGGCCGGGGACCGGGTTGAAAATACCTGACCAGTTTACTCGAATTCTGCCTTGCGCGCAGGGCATGGGCGGGCGCTTGGCGCCGGTGCGCTTAAGGCGCCGCAGCCCGCTGCGAGCCGTCGGCACGTCGGCGTTGCCGGTGCTAGCCGTGCGCCGCGCGATGCATTAAAATGCCCCTCACACGTCGTACCCGCCACGGACTACCGCCGTGGCGCCCCCTGAAGAGGGCGGCCCGTTCCACAAGAACGAGCCGGCCTCTTCCGTTGTGCCTCCATGGAAACGCGGCAAGGTCTTGGCCCGCTCCAAGGCGGCCGGTCCTGCTGTTATAATCGATCGCTTGAGATTCGAACCAGGGACCCCCGAATGACCTCCCCACGCAAGATTCTGGTGACCAGCGCCCTGCCGTACGCCAACGGCGCGATTCACCTCGGCCACATGGTCGAACACATCCAGACCGATGTCTGGGTGCGCTTCCAGAAAATGCGCGGCCACGCCTGCCATTACGTCTGTGCCGACGACACCCATGGCACGCCGATCATGCTCGCCGCCGAGAAGCAGGGCATCACGCCCGAGCAGCTGATCGAGCGCGTCAAGGCCGAGCACCTGGCCGATTTCACCGGCTTCCACATCGGCTACGACAACTACTACAGCACCAACAGCCCGGAAAACAAGCACTTCGCCGAGCACATCTACCGCACGCTGCGCGCCAACGGCAAGATCGTGTCGCGCACCATCGAGCAGCTGTTCGATCCGGAAAAACAGATGTTCCTGCCGGACCGCTTCGTCAAGGGCGAGTGCCCCAAGTGCGGCACCAAGGACCAGTACGGCGACAACTGCGAGAGCTGCGGCGCCACCTACAGCCCGACCGACCTGAAGAATCCGTACTCGGCGGTGTCCGGTGCCACGCCGGTGCTGAAATCGTCCGAGCATTACTTCTTCCGCCTGGGCGATTGCGCCGATTTCCTCAAGGCCTGGACCGCCGGTTCCAGCGTGCGCGCCGATGGCGAAACCCAGCCGCACCTGCAGCCTGAATCCCTCAACAAGATGAACGAGTGGATCGAGGGCGGCCTGCACGACTGGGACATCAGCCGCGACGCCCCGTACTTCGGCTTCGAGATTCCCGACGCACCGGGCAAGTACTTCTACGTCTGGCTCGACGCCCCGATCGGCTACATGGCGAGCTTCAAGAACCTGTGCGAGAAGAGCGGTCTGGATTTCGACGACTACTTCCGCCCGGATTCCGACGCCGAGCTGTACCACTTCATCGGCAAGGACATCCTGTACTTCCACGCCCTGTTCTGGCCGGCGATGCTGAAGTACTCCGGCTACCGCGCCCCGACCGGTGTGTTCGCCCACGGCTTCCTCACCGTGGACGGGCAGAAGATGTCCAAGTCGCGCGGCACCTTCATCACCGCCAAGAGCTACCTCGACTGCGGCCTGAACCCGGAATGGATGCGCTACTACGTCGCCGCCAAGCTGAACGCCCGCATCGAGGACATCGACCTGTCGCTCGACGATTTCGTGGCGCGCGTCAACTCCGACCTGATCGGCAAGTTCGTCAACATCGCCAGCCGCGCCGCCGGCTTCATCACCAAGCGTTTTGGCGGCCGTCTGGCGGAGAGCGTATCCAGCTCCGCGCTGGCGAGCCCGGTGTGCCATGCCGCGCAGTGCGAACACCCGTTGCTGCAGCAGTTGGCCGAAAGCAGCGCGACGCTGGCCGCGGCTTACGAGGCGCGTGAATACGCCCGCGCGCTGCGGGATGTGATGGCGCTGGCCGACGAGGTCAATGCCTACGTCGACGCCAACAAGCCGTGGGAACTGGCCAAACAGGAAGGGATGGAGGCGCGCCTGCACGAAGTCTGTACCGTGCTGGTCAACGCCTTCCGCCTGTTGGCCATCTACCTCAAGCCGGTGCTGCCGAAGCTGGCGGCCGACGTCGAGGCCTTCCTCAACATCGCCCCGCTCACGTGGGACGACGCCGACACCCTGCTGCTCGGCCACACCATCAAGCCGTACCAGCATCTGATGCAGCGCGTCGAGGCGGCTCAGATCGACAAACTGATCGAAGCGAACAAACAAAGCATGGAACAACAAGCTGCCCCGGCCGAGGCTTCGGCCAACTATGAGCCGCTCGCCGACACCATCACCATCGACGACTTCGCCAAGCTCGACCTGCGCGTCGGCAAGGTGCTGGCCTGCCAGTTCGTCGATGGTTCGGACAAGCTGCTGCAATTCACCGTCGACCTCGGTTTCGAGACGCGCAACATCTTCTCCGGCATCCGCCAGGCCTACCAGGAGCCCGACAAGCTGGTCGGCCGCAACGTCATCGTGGTGGCCAACCTGGCGCCGCGCAAGATGCGCTTCGGGGTGTCGGCCGGCATGATCGTCTGCGCCTCCGGCAACGACGACACGAGCGGGTTGTTCCTGCTCGATACCGACGATGGCGCCCAGCCGGGGATGCGCATCGGCTAAATAGTTGTTGTGTAAAAGAAAAATTAGGGTATACTGAGCCATTGACGCCTTGCCAGCCTCTTTGAAGCTGACAAGGCGTTTTCCATTCTAGAAGTCATCAAGCTGTCATCTCACGCTGCTACAGTGTGTCCATTCAACTGGGAACGTCGTGTTCCTGCCGTTGTCTATTGATTTATGTTGAGATTTCGTGAAAAGTTAAGTGTTGGTATGACAATGTTGTTGTTATTGAAAACAACAAGGAGAAAGTAATGCGTGTAAGTCAATTGCAGCCAGGCTGCAAAATTGTCGAGCGAAAAGACGACGGCCATGAGATCCGTTACGAAGTGATCCGTATCCGCCAGATCGGCAAGCAGTTCGAAGTGACCTTCCGGTCGGTGCTGGGTATGGCCAGCGCCCTCTATTCGGCCAACGCCTTCATCCCGGCCGCGGCCTGATCGCCGCCGCTGACGGCCCCTTGGGGCCGCCTCTCGGGATCGCCCCCCAAACCCCGTTCGCGCTCGGCGCCAACGGGGTTTGGCGTTTCAAGGGCATTGCCATCGCTCGTGGCGGCTGCTATCAACAGGACAGGGGGAAGGAGACGGACATGAGACAAATGACACGGCTGCTGCGCATTCATGGCAGGGTTCAGGGCGTGTGTTACCGCGACGGCGCCGTCGCGGAGGCGTCCCGTCTTGGGGTCAGCGGCTGGGTCCGCAACCGCCGCGATGGCACGGTCGAGGCATTGATCAGCGGCGAGCCGGAGAACTTGCTGGAGTTTGTTACCTGGGCGCGTAACGGCCCGCCAGCGGCCGAGGTCAGTATGGTCGAGGTACAGGAGTGCGTGGTGGACGCTTCGCTGGAGGGTTTCAGCTGCTGGCCGACACTCTGAGGTGGAGGCTGGGGAGGGCGTGCTTCGGCCTAGAATCATTAGTCTGACTTTTTTTCGAAAAACGCTTGACCGATCTGTAACCGAAGTTTATAGTTCGTCTCCTCGCTGCACGAGACGCTTCGCAAAGAAGTGCTTCGCAGCAACAGGTTTCTGACGCGGGGTGGAGCAGTCTGGTAGCTCGTCGGGCTCATAACCCGAAGGTCGTAGGTTCAAATCCTGCCCCCGCAACCAACATAAAGCCGTGAATTCTGCCAAGAATTCACGGCTTTTTGCTTGGGCGTCTGTTTTCGTTTGCTCCGCCCGCTGCCGCTACTCACTTCCTTCCCCTGACAGATCGCCTCCCCGCGTCGCGGCCAGCGAGTCCGGCAGCCGTGCTGCTGCTCGCCGCATGGCGCGGGGCCGACGCCTCGATCTGCCGCTGGAGCACTGTGGGCCGGGTGTCGTAATGCTTCGTCTCCCCCGGCCTCCTTCCGCCACCGTCAATGAATCTCGAATTGCCCCGCCAGTCTGGCCAGCTGGCGCGACTGGCTGGCCAAGAGGGTGATGACCTGGCCGGCTTCCTCGACATGCTGGTGTGATTCGGCGATCTGGGTGGCGACGTCGCCCATGCGCGCCGACAATTGCGCGGCGGAGGCCGATTGCTGGCTGTTGGTCATGGCCACGTCCTTCATCATGTCGTTGACCTGCAGCGTGGTGTCGCGCACGGCGGCCAGTTGCTGGGCGGTGCTCTGCTGCGTGGCGACGCCGGCACGGGTCGCCTCGGTGACGGTCTTCATGGTGGCGATGGTACCTTCTGCCGCCTGGTGCACGTTGTCGACCAGGGCGTTGATCTGCTCGGTACTGGCGCTGGTGCGTTCGGCCAGCTTGCGCACTTCGTCCGCCACCACGGCGAAGCCCCGGCCGCTTTCGCCGGCGCGCGCCGCCTCGATGGCGGCGTTGAGTGCCAGCAGGTTGGTCTGTTCGGCGATGTCGTGGATGGTCTGGGTGACCTGGCCGATGGCGTTGATGGCGTCGGACAGGGAGCGGATGGTGTCCTGCGCCGTTTCCACCGCCTGGGCGGCGTCTAGACTGCAGGAGCGTGAGCGCGCCATTTCCTGCTCGCCCGACTGGATCGCGTCGCGCGAGTGGGCCGACAGCTGTGAGGTATCGCTGGCATGTTGCGCGACTTGCTCGATCGACGAGGACAGCTGCTCGATGGCGCTGCTCATTTGCGTCACGCTGTGATTGCCGGCCTCCATGCGCTGCCGGATGTCGTTCAGGCTGTCGTTCATGTCGCCGGTGCCGGCGGCGAGGGAGCGGGCATTCATCTGCAACTCGTCGATCATCACCTTGAGATGCACCTGCATGTAGGCGAGGGTCTCTTCCAGATCGCCGCATTCACCCAGGCGATGGATGGCCAGCTCGTTGTTCAAGCGGCCTTCGGCGATGTCGTGGCACACCGCGCGCAGGCGGGCAAAGCGCCCGGCCCGCTGCCGCTCGAAGGCTACCCAGCCCGCCAGGGCCAACAAACCGCCGCTGGCCAGGGCATAGTCGACGGGCGAACTGCCGTGCCAGGCGAAATAGCCCAGTATGAGGCTCGTCAGTCCGCCGAAAGCCATGCGTACGCGCGTTTCCCGTATGCCGCCCGGACGGGGCTTGACCAGTTTCTGGCCGGCCGCCAGTTCGGCGTACCACTGCTCGGCGTGACGAATGGCCTCGCGTGAGGCCGGGCGGCGCACCGACATGTAGCCGACGGTACTGCCTTCCTGGCGTACCGGGATGACGAGGGCGTCAACCCAATAGTGGTCGCCGTTTTTGCAGCGGTTCTTGACGTAGCCGCGCCAGGGTTGGTCGGCCTTGACCGTGCGCCACAGGTCCTCGAACAGCACCGCCGGCATCTCCGGATGGCGCACGATGTGGTGATGGCTGCCGAGCAGTTCCTCACGGCTGAAACCGGATACCTGCACGAACAGGTCGTTGGCGTGGGTGATGACCCCCTGAGGGTCGGTACGCGTGACGATGATGCCTTCGGTAAAGGGCTTCTCGACGCCGCTGATGGGTAGATTCACTTTCATTCCCGCCCCCTTGTTTGATTCATTGTTCTGGCTGTTCCATTTTGGTTGGCCGAACGATAGGGGCGGTGACATCGTCATGGTATGACCTAGATCAACTCAGACGCGCTTTCGCTTTTCATGTAATTACATGTTGCCAATGGGGTTTTTATTGTTAACAACAAGCGTGATTTAGGGGGGCGACGAGGGGGGCGAGAGAAAAACCGGGCAGGAGGCCCGGTTGTTCAGCACCGCGCCGGGTCGCGGCGGAATACCCAGTGCCGCGCATCGGAGGCCTGGTCATCGAAGGCGTAGCCCTCGTAATCGAATGCTTTCAGCCGCTCCGGATCGGTGACGCGATGTTTGGCGGCCCAGCGCGCCATCAGTCCGCGCGCGCGCTTGGCGTAGAAGCTGATGATCTTGTATTGGCCATTCTTCCAATCCTGGAACACCGGGGTGATCACGGTGGCCGCGAGTTTCTTCGGCTTGACCGCCTTGAAGTATTCTTCGGAAGCCAGGTTGACCAAGACCGGAGCAGGGGCTTGGGCCAGACGGTGGCGCAGGGCGTCGGTCACGATGTCGCCCCAGAATTCGTACAGGTTCTTGCCGCGCGGGTTGGCGAGACGGGTGCCCATTTCCAGGCGGTAAGGCTGCATCAGGTCGAGCGGCTTGAGCACGCCGTAGAGCCCGGACAGCACGCGCAGATGCTGCTGCAGGTAGTCCAGTTCGTCCTCGTCCAGCTCGTTGGCATTGAGCCCTTCGTAGACGTCGCCCATGAAGGCGAGTACGGCCTGCTTGGCCTGGCCGGGCGTGAAAGGGCGCGCCCACTCGGCGTAGCGGCCGGCGTTGAGCACGGCCAGCGGGTCGCTGATGCCCATCAGCTGGCCGATTTCGGCCGGGCTGTGCTCACGCAGCACCTCAATCAGTTCGGCACTGTGGTCGAGAAAGTCCGGTTGGGTATAGTGCTCGGTGCGGGGCGGGGTGGCGTAGTCCAGCGTCTTGGCCGGGGAGATCACCATCAGCATGGGTGGGAGTCCTCGTGGTTCCGATGAGGCGATTGTACCGGATGTGCGTCGCCCGTACGGCGCGACAGCCGTGATCCGGCGCCGGAGAGACGCTAGAATGCCGGCAGTCGAGAAACAGGAGATCGGGCAATGCGGGTGCTGGTGCAGCGGGTGAGCGAAGCGGAGGTCAGGGTGGATGGCGCGGTGAGCGGGGCGATCGGGCCAGGTTTGCTGCTGCTGGTCGGCGTGGAGGAGGTGGACGAGCAGAGCGACATCGATTGGCTGGTGCGTAAGATCGCCCAGTTGCGTATTTTCAACGACGAGGCCGGAGTGATGAACCGCTCCGTGCTCGACGTGCGGGGCGAGGTGCTGGCCGTGAGCCAGTTCACGTTGTTCGCCAGCACCAGGAAAGGCAACCGCCCTTCCTACAGCCGTGCCGCGCGGGGCGACATCTCGGCGCCGATGTTCGAGCGCTTCGTGGCGACGTTGGCCGAAGCCTTGGGCAAGCCGGTGGCGACCGGGGTGTTCGGCGCCGACATGAAAGTGGGGTTGGTGAACGACGGTCCGGTGACTATCTGGCTGGACAGCCGGCAACAGGAGTGAGTCCGTACCGGCCTTCTTGCCCCACGAAAACAGCCCCGCTTTGCGGGGCTGTTTTCGTGGGGCATTGATTCCTGAACGCGCGCGGAAGTTTCGGCAGCCGTCCAGTGTGGCGGTGGGGGCCGCGGCAAGGAATCGTCCGCACTGCCGACCCGGAGCCAGCAGCGCAGACGTCTGGGCGTTACAGACCCTGCAGGCGGACGCGCTGGCCCGGTTGCAGCGAGACCACTTCGTCCGAGCCATTCCAGCGTTGCAGGTCGCTGTGACGCACGCCGAACTTGCGGGCGATGCTGAACATGGTATCGCCGCGCTGCACCACGTATTCGGCGGGCACCGCGCCGGTTGCTGCCGTGGTGGTGGCCGCGACCCGCATCAGGCTGTCGCGCGAAGCGGCGGCCAGGTAGCCGGTGCCGGCCGGGGCTTTGAGCTGCAAGGTCTGCCCTAGGCGGATGTCGTTGTCGGCCAGGCCGTTGAAGGCTTTCAGATCGCTGACCGTCAGATTGTAGCGGCGCGCAATATTGTAGAGCGTGTCACCCGACGCCACGATGTAGGTGGTGGCAACGGCCGGGGTTGCGCTGCTCGCGACTGCCGGGCCGGTTTCATTAGCCTTGCTGTTGGCGACACTCGCCTCGCTGGCCTTGACCGTCGGGGTATTGCTCGGAGCGGCGGTGTTGCCGGCGACGCTGACTTCGCTGGCTTTGACCTGCGGTGTGCTGCCCGGTGTCGCGGCGTTGGCGGCGACGCTGGCCTCGCTCGGCTTACTCACAGGGCTGCTGCTCTGGGGGGGCGTACTGGCGGCGCTACGCGCTGCGCCGGTGCTGTCCTGCAGGGTGGCCGCCGGTGGCGGTGCCACAGGGGTAGCGGCAGTAGTGGCGCGCACGGTAAGGGCGACGGGCTGGACGCCGCCACTCGGGGGCGTGCCGACCCTGACTGCCGGGCTGGCGCTGGCGACCAGCGTTGCTGTCGAAAGCGTGCCGGCCACGGTAGTGTCGCCGCCGCTATCGGTATCGGTGGTGGTGCTGTTGAGGTCGGCATTACCTTTCAGCGCCACCAGCAACGGCTTGCCGGCGCTGATGGTGGAACCCTTGACGCGGTTCACGGCCTGCAATTGGGCCGGGCTCATGCCGTAGCGGTCGGCCACGGCGGCCAGGTCTTCATCGGTGGCCGGGGTGTAAACCTGCCAGCTCAGCAGCGGCTTGTCCCACTTGTTGAGGTTGGCTTCGAATTTGTCGACGCGGTTGGCCGGGATCAGCATCTGGCGCCCGGCCTTGTGGGCGTAGACCGGCAGGTTGAAGGCCGGATTGAGTTCCTTGAACTCGCTCACCGACATGCCGGCCATTTTGGCGGCGACGTCCAGGTCCATATGACGACCGGTGGAAACCGCGACGAAGTAGGGCTTGTTGGGGAATTTGTCGAGCTTCAGGCCGAACTTGTCAGGGCTGGCGAGCAGGTTGCGCACCGCCAGCAGCTTGGGTACGTAGTTGCGCGTCTCGTTCGGCAGCTTGAGGTTTTCGTAGGTGGGCTCGAGGCCGGCGGCCTGGGCACGGGCGATGGCGCGTGTCAGGTTGCCTTCTCCCCAGTTGTACGCGGCGAGCGCCAGGTTCCAGTCGCCGAACAGGCCGTGCAGGTAATCGAGGTAGTCCAGCGCGGCGGAGGTGGAGGCGGTGACATCGCGGCGGCCATCGTACCACCAGGTCTGTTCCAGGCCGTAGTGGCGCCCGGTGGAGGGCATGAACTGCCACAATCCGGAGGCGCCGACTGGCGACTGGGCGGTGGCGACGAAGGCGCTCTCGACCGCCGGCAGCAGAGCGATCTCGGTCGGCATGCCGCGCCGTTCCACTTCGTTCATGATGTGGAACAGGTATTTGTGACTGCGTTCGAGAATGCGGCTGAAGTATTCGGGACGGGCGGCCAGGCTGCGTTCGTGGCGGCGCACCAGTTCGGTGTTGACCTCATCAAGCTGAAAGCCCTCGCGCACGCGCTGCCAGACGTTGTCGCCGTTACGCAGCAGGCTGGAGTTGAGCAGCATCATGTCGAGGCCGGTGGCCAGGCCTTCGTCCACCCCGATCGACTGGCGGAAGGCGCCCGAGTCTTCCGCGTGGACCAGCGGGGCGGCAGAAAATACAAATGACAACGAAAGTGCCAATGGTGTGATTCTTTTCATTTGGCGGGCCTGAAATCAGAAATTCTGGCCGATGCTATCGGCCAGAAAACGGGGTGTCAACACGAAAAAGCAAATAATTTCATGAGCTTTCGTCATATTTGACCAAGCTCGTGAAGCGTGCCATGACCGCATTTCCTATAGGGGGAATATAGCTTTTTTCTGTTTTAACGAAAGCTGTTTTTCCACTCACGTAGCACGGTGAAGACAGCCGCCGGCGTCGTCAGGGGAGCGCCGGCTCGCTGGGCTGCGCGGCGCGTCACGGCGTCGACCTCGGTGCGCAGAAAAGGATTGGTGGCGCGCTCCTTGTCCAGCGTCGACGGCAGCGTCGGCTCGCCTGCCGCAAGCGTGGCCTGGTCTTCGGCCAACCTTTGCCGGATGGCGTCATTATCGGGCTCCACCGCGGCGGCAAAGCGCAGGTTGGACAGGGTGTACTCGTGCGCCGGGTAGAGCCGGGTGCTGTCGGGCAGCGCCGCGATGCGGCCGAGCGAGGCGTGCATCTGCTCGGGCGAGCCCTCGAACAACCGGCCGCAGCCGGCACCGAACAGGGTGTCGCCGCAGAACAGCCGGCCATCGGCCAGGTAGGCCAGGTGGTCGAGGGTGTGGCCGGGCACTTCCAGCACGTCGAATTGGGCGCCCAGCAGCTCGAACCGAGAGCCGTCCATCACGGCTTCGTTGACCTGGGCGATCGATGCCGGGCCGATGATGCGCAGGTGTGGGTAATGCCGCGTCAGTTCGGCCAAGCCGCCGACGTGATCGGCGTGGTGATGGGTCACCAGCACCGCCTCAAGCGCCAGGCCGTGCGCCGCGAGGTGGGCCAGCACCGGCGCGGCGTCGCCCGGGTCGACCGCAACGGCACGGCCGGCTTGCTGCAAAAGCCAGATATAATTGTCGGAAAAGGCGGGCACGGGCGTGACGGTGAACATGAGTAGAGGTCGTCCTTCGATGATGGAATCATTTGGCCACTGGCTCACCTCTAGCGAGCTGGGACAGTATCTGCTCTCCAGGGAGCAGGCGTTCTACGACCGCACCGTGGCTGATGCCTTCGGTTTTCGCGCGGTGCAGGTGGGTCTGCCGCAGCTGGACTTCCTCGCCGCCAACCGTATTCCCTGGAAGGGCCGGGCCGGTCAGGAACCTGGCGCCGACGTGCGTTGTCTGCCCGAGCAGTTGCCGTTCGAGAGCCGCAGCCTGGATCTCGTGGTGTTGCCCCACATCCTGGATTTTAGCATCCATCCCCATCAGGTATTGCGCGAGGCCGAGCGCGTGCTGATGCCGGAGGGGCGGGTGGTGCTGACCGGCTTCAACCCGGTATCGCTGTGGGGCGTGCGCCGCTTGATAGAAGGGCGGCAGCAGGTGCCGTGGAACGCCCAGTTCCTGTCGCTGGTGCGGATTAGGGACTGGCTGACGCTGCTGGATCTGGAACCGGAAGGCGGCAGCTTCATGGGCTATTGTCCGCCGTTCGCGCGGGCCGACTGGCTCGAGCGCTTCCGCTTCATGGAGAAGGCCGGCGATCGCTGGTGGCCGCTGGCGGCCGGGGTGTACGGCATCCAGGCGATCAAGCGGCAGCGCGGCATGCGCCTGATCATGCCGCAATGGAAACCGGCCAAGGCCGCGAAAGGCCTGGCAGTGGCGGGGGGCAACGACCATCGCCACTCCGCCGGCCATCACACTAAAGAAAGCGTATGACCCAAGACATAGTCGAGATCTACCCCGATGGCGCCTGCAAGGGCAATCCCGGCCCCGGCGGCTGGGGGGTGCTGTTGCGCTTCAAGGGGCGCGAGAAGGAACTGTTCGGCGGCGAGCAGGGCACCACTAACAACCGCATGGAGCTGACCGCCGTGATCGAAGGCCTGGCGCAGCTCAAGCGTCCCTGCAAGGTGGCGGTGTACACCGACTCGCAGTACGTGCAGAAGGGCATTTCCGAGTGGATTCACGGCTGGAAGAAGCGCGGCTGGAAAACCGCGGCCAAGGAGCCGGTCAAAAACGCCGACCTGTGGCAGAAGCTTGACGCGCTGCAGACTGGACATCAGATCAGCTGGCACTGGGTCAAAGGGCACGCCGGTCACGAGTTCAACGAACGCGCCGACCAGCTCGCCAACCGTGGCGTCGAGACATTGAGCGCCTGAACCTAATCTTTTCGGCCAACCTTCAAACGTCGGCCGCGCAGCACAGAGCATCATGAGACAGATTATCCTCGATACCGAAACCACCGGCCTCGAACCGTCGCAGGGCCACCGCATCATCGAATTCGCCGGGCTGGAGATGGTGAATCGCAAGCTGACCGGGCGCTCGCTGCACCTCTATATCCATCCCGAGCGCGATATCGACCCCGATGCCGAACGCGTGCACGGCATCTCGCTCGACTTCCTGGCCGACAAGCCGCGCTTTGCCGCGGTCGGCCCCGAGATCGCCGACTTCCTGCGCGACGCCGAGCTGATCATCCACAACGCGCCGTTCGACGTCGGCTTCCTCAACGCCGAGTTCGACCGCATCGGCATCGAGCGCGTTTCCACGCTGTGCGCCAGCGTCATCGATACCCTGGTGATGGCGCGCGACCAGTTTCCCGGCAAGCGCAACAGCCTCGATGCGCTGTGCGACCGCTTCGAGATCGACCGCTCCAACCGCACCCTGCACGGCGCCCTGATCGACTGCGAACTGCTGGGCGAAGTCTATCTGTGGATGACGCGCGGCCAGAACAGTCTGGTGATGGACATCGATCTCGATGTCGGCGGCGGCGCCGATCTGGGGGCGCTCGAGTTCGAGCGCAAGCCGATCACGATCCTCCGTCCCAACGCCGAGGAGCTGGCCGCACACGCGACCTATCTCGACGACCTCGACAAGGCGGTCAAGGGCACCTGCCTGTGGCGCAGCCTGGAATCGCCGCCCGCCGCGGAGCCGCAGGCATGAGCCGCTATCTCGCACTGGTGCCGGCCGCTGGCTCCGGCTCGCGCTTTGGCGCGCCAAGCCCCAAGCAATACCTGCAACTCGACGGCAAGCCGCTGATGTGGCACACCCTGGCGACGCTGGCCGCGGTGCCGGCCATCGAGCGTGTGGCGCTGGTGATCTCGCCTGGCGACGAGTGGTTCGACAGCTATCGCTGGGAGGACATCGCCAAGCTCGAGGTGCACCGTGTTGGCGGCGCCAGCCGCGCCGAGAGCGTGCAGAACGGCCTCGCGGCGCTGGCTGCGGCGGACGACGACTGGGTGCTGGTGCACGATGCGGCGCGCTGCTGCCTCAGCGTGGCGGCGGTGGAGCGCCTGATCGCCACCCTGGCCGACGACGCCGTGGGCGGTCTGCTGGCGCTGCCGGTCGCCGATACCGTCAAACGCGCCAATGCCGAGCAGCGCGTCAGCGCCACGGTGCCGCGCGAACGGCTGTGGCTGGCACAGACGCCACAGATGTTCCGCGCGGGTCGCTTGGCCGAAGCGCTGGCCAAGGGGCCGGTCGACATCATGACCGACGAAGCCTCGGCCATCGAGCAGCTCGGCCTGCAGCCCCGGCTGGTGGAAGGCGAGGCGCAAAATTTCAAGGTCACCTGGCCGCGCGACCTGGCGTTGGCCAAGGCCTTGCTCGCCACCCGGCGCAGCTGAGCGCCGATCTCATCAAGCGGCGCTGCTTTCGCCGCGTGGGTGCTGGAGATGCCCGGCGCGGGCGCCTCTCGTGAAGAGATGCGTTCCGTCACGATCCTCATGGACAACGTGACCATTCCGGCGCCACTGAAGCTGCTTGAGCCCGCCTGCGGGAAATGGGCCCTACACGAAAAGGATAATGTACAGATATGTTTCGCATTGGACAGGGTTATGACGTTCACCAGCTGGTGGAAGGGCGACCGCTGATTCTCGGTGGGGTCACCATCCCCCATGACAAGGGGCTGCTCGGCCATTCCGATGCTGATGCCCTGCTGCATGCCATTACCGACGCGATTCTGGGGGCGGCGGCACTGGGCGACATCGGTCGCCATTTCCCCGATACCGATCTACGCTTCAAGGGAGCGGACAGCCGCGTGCTGTTGCGCGAGGCCATGGCGCGGGTGCGCGCGGCGGGCTGGCAGGTGGTCAACGTCGACGCCACCCTGATCGCTCAGCGTCCCAAGCTCGCTCCGCACATCGATGCCATGTGCGCCGCCATCGCCAGCGATCTTGGCCTGGCCGTCACCGCCGTCAACGTCAAGGGCAAGACCAACGAAAAACTGGGCTATCTTGGGCGCGGCGAGGCCATCGAGGCGCAGGCCGTTTGCCTCTTGATGCCGGCGTGATGCCGGTTGGCAATTTGTCCGACAATTCCTGCCCCATATGGGATAATTAGGACAGGACCATTACATAGAAGACCGAGGAGGCCACGATGCTTACCCAGAACCAGCTCAAACTTGCCGTCGCCCAGAAGGCGCTGGAATTCGTCCCCGACAACTGCATCGTCGGTGTCGGCACCGGCAGCACCGTCAACCTGTTCATCGAAGAACTGGCGACCATCAAGGGGCGTATCAAGGGAGCCGTCTCCAGTTCCGAGGCCTCCACCGAGCGGCTCAAGGCCCACCATATCCCGGTATACGACCTCAACACCGTTGACGAGGTACCGGTGTACATCGATGGCGCCGACGAAGTGAACCACTACCTGCACATGATCAAGGGCGGCGGCGGCGCGCTGACGCGCGAGAAGATCGTCGGCGCGGTGGCCAGCGAATTCATCTGCATCGCCGACGAAACCAAGTACGTCGACGTGCTGGGCGGCTTTCCGCTGCCGGTGGAAGTGGTGCCGATGGCGCGCAGCTACGTGGCGCGTGAACTGGTCAAGCTGGGCGGCCACCCGGAGCTGCGCGAGCATTTCGTCACCGACAACGGCAACATTATCCTCGACGTATACCGTCTGCACATCTCCAAGCCGGTGGAACTCGAGGAGACCATCAACCAGATCGCCGGCGTGGTCACTTGCGGCCTGTTTGCTCGCCGCCGTGCCGACGTGCTGATCCTCGGCCGCCAGAGCGGGATCGAGGTTCTGCGCTGATTGTCATCCCCGTGTCACACCACGCGCTTATCCTGTAGCGTTACCGCTATTCGTACGAGAGAGTCATGGCTGAACATACGTCCAAGCAGTTTGACCTGGAACTGGAAACCATCCGCACCCGCGTGCTGCAGATGGGGGGGCTGGTCGAACAACAAATCCAGTCCGCCGTCGATGCCTTGATGGCGGCCGACATCGAGCGGCTCGACAAGGTGGTGGCCGACGATGCGCTGGTGAACTCGCTCGAGGTCGCCATCGACGACGATTGCCAGCACATCATCGCGCGCCGCCAGCCGGCGGCCAGCGATTTGCGCATGGTGATCACCGTGATCAAGACCATCACCGACCTGGAGCGCATCGGCGACGAAGCGCAGAAGATCGCCCGCCAGGGCAAGATCATCCACCAGTCGGAGCGTTACCAGCTGCCGCGCTTCCGCGAGGTGCGCAAGATGGCCGACGTGGCACTGGCCATGCTGCGCCGCGCGCTTGACGCCTTCGCCCGCCTCGACGCCACCGCGGCGCTGGAACTGGCCCAGGAAGACCTGATCCTCGACGAGGAATTCTCGGCCGAACTGCGCCAGCTCATCACCTTCATGATGGAAGACCCGCGCACCATCAGCATGTCGATCGACACGCTGTTCATCGCCAAGGCGATCGAGCGCATCGGCGACCACGCCAAGAACATTTCCGAGTACGTGGTCTACCTGGTCAAGGGCAAGGATATCCGCCATACCTCTCTGGAAGAGATCAAGCGCGAGACGCAAGCGGGCTGACACGCCGTGACGTTGCAGCGAAAATGGCGGTAACATTCATGTTACCGCCATTTTCATATCCAACCCAAGAACAAAAGGGGTGATCTTGACCAGTCCAACGCCCCCCCATGATGTGCTCGCCACGGTCGATCTGGGGTCCAACAGTTTCCGTCTGCAGGTCTCCCGCGTGGTGGAAGATCAGCTCTACACCCTCGATACCCTCAAGGATACGGTGCGCCTCGGCGCCGGCCTGAGCGACGACAAGACTCTCGACGACGATACCCAGGAACGCGCCCTGGCTTGCCTCGCCCGCTTTGGCGAGCGCCTGCGCGGGCTGGGGCCCAAGCAGGTGCGCGTGGTCGGCACCAATACCCTGCGCGTGGCCAAGAACGCCCCGGCCTTTATCGCGCGCGCCGAGGCCTTGCTCGGCTTCCCGATCGAGATCATCGCCGGGCGTGAGGAAGCGCGCCTGATCTACCTCGGTGCCGCCCATTCGCTGCCCGCCACCAAGGAGCGCCGCCTTGTGGTCGACATCGGCGGCGGTTCCACCGAATTCATCATCGGCAGCCAGTTCCGCGCGCTGGTGACCGAAAGCCTGCCGCTGGGCTGCGTCAGCTACAGCCGGCGCTTCTTCGCCGACGGCAAGCTCAATCGCAGCAATTTCCAGGATGCCATCATGGCGGCACGCGCCGAGGTGCAGCGCATCGTCCACGAGTACCGCCCGGAAGAGTGGCAGCTGGCGGTGGGGACCTCCGGCACCGCCCGCGCGCTGCGCGACGCACTGGAGATCAACGATTACTCCGCCGACGACATCACGCTGTCGGGGATGGAGCGGCTCAAGGCGGAACTGATCCGCTTCGGCAACCTTAAATACGTCAACCTGAACGGCCTCAAGGCCGACCGGGTGCCGGTGATTGCCGGCGGGCTGGCGATCATGATCGCCATCTTTGAAGAGCTGTTGATCGACAAGATGATCGTCGCCGAAGGCGCCTTGCGCGATGGCGTGCTCTACGACCTGCTGGGCCGTCATCGGGAGAAGGACATGCGCGACACCACGGTAGCCCAGTTCAAGCGCCGCTATCACGTCGATCTGGCGCAGTCGCAACGCGTGACGGCGTTGGCGGAACGGCTGTGCGGCATGCTGTGCGGCGTCGAATGCGATCCGGATACCCTCAAGCGCCTGCAATGGGCCGCGCGCCTGCATGAAATCGGTCTCACCATCGCCCATACCGCCTATCACAAGCACTCCGCCTACATCCTGCAGAACGCCGACATGCCGGGCTTCTCCAAGCGCGAACAGGCGACGCTGGCCAGCATCGTGCTGGGGCAGCGTGGCGACATGGGCAAGATGATGTCGCTGTTGTCCGAGCCCGGCCACTGGCAGGCGATGGTGGCGCTGCGGCTGGCGGTGTTGTTCTACCGCAGTCGCAACGATGTCGTTCTGCCCGACGTGTTGGAGCTGCGTCAGACCTCGCGCGGCTTCGAACTGACCCTGGACAAGGCCTGGCTCGCCGCCAACCCGCTGACTGCCAGCGCCTTCAAGCAGGAGGTGAAGCAGTGGGACAACGTCGGATTCACCCTTGATATCGTGCGGGCATGAAGCGCTATGAACGGCTGAAGGGCAAGGTACCTACGCTGGGCGAGGCGCCGGGCACGCTGATGGCGGTGGGCGAGCCCGCGCTGGACCAGCCCCGCATCACCCTGATGGAGTACGGTCCTTCGGCGTTGCGCGAGACCACCTTCGCCTCGCTGCAAGAGGGGCTCGCCTACCGGCCTGGCGAGCCGGTGCTGTGGCTCAATGTCTACGGTCTGCACGAGCCCAAAGTGATGCGCGCCATCGGCGAGCGCTTTGGGCTGCATCCGCTGGTGCTGGAAGACATTCTCAACGCCCGCCAGCGTCCCAAGGTCGAGGATTACGGCGATTACCTGTTCATCGCCAGCCGGGTGTACCAGTTTCCCGGCGAGGGCAATGGCCGGCTCAAGCACGACCAGATCTACCTGGTGGTCGGGCGGCACTTCGTGCTGAGCTTCCAGTCGCGTCCGCTTGGCGTGTTCGAGCCGGTGCGCGAGCGTCTCCGCACGGCGCGTGGCCTGATCCGTTCGCGCGGTGCCGACTACCTGGCCTACTCACTGCTCGACGCGGTGGTCGACGACTATTTCGGCGTGCTCACCCAGTTCACCGAGTACGTCGAGCAGACCGACAGCCAGCTGCTGGTCGGCCGCGATGCCAGCATCCTGCGGCGTATCCAGCGTCTCAAGCACGATTGTCTCAGGCTGCGCCGTTCCATCCTGCCGGTGCGCGAGGTGCTCACCGCGCTGGCGCGCGGCGATTACGGTTTTTTCCAGCCGGAAACCCTGATCTACCTGCGCGATGCCTACGACCATACCGTGCACGTGATCGAATCGCTGGAGATGTCGCGCGAACTGGTGGGCGACATGCTCGATCTTTACCTCTCGACCCAGTCCAATCGCCTCAACCTGCAGATGCGGGTGTTGACCGCCTTGTCGATGATCTTCATGCCGCTGACGCTGATCGTCGGCATCTACGGTATGAATTTCGACTACATGCCTGAGTTGCACTGGCACTACGGCTATTTCCTGATCCTGGGGCTGATGCTGGTGCTGGGGGCGGGATTGTACTTCGTGTTCTGGCGCCGCAAGTGGTTGTGACGCGCGCCTGTCCCCGCCGCCAAGGCCCTGCCCGTGCAGGGCTTTTTTCATGTGGCGGCGGTAAATTTCGCTTGCCTTCATATACCCTATGGGGGTATATAATGGATAAACCGCATTCATGGAGCGAGCGATGAGCCGGACCCAGCTGACCCTGCCGATCGAAGGCATGACCTGCGCTGCCTGCGCCAACCGTATCGAGAAGGTGTTGAATCGCCTCGATGGCGTCGACGCGCAGGTCAACTTCGCCAGTGAAACCGCCCGGGTCGAGTTCGACCCGCAGCAGCAGACGCCGCAACGGCTGATCGAGCGCATCCGCCAGAGCGGCTATGCGGTTCCCGAGGAGCGGCTGGAGCTGGATATTGGCGGCATGACCTGCGCCGCCTGCGCCAGCCGCATCGAGAAAGTCCTGAACCGCCTGCCCGGCGTGCACGCCAGCGTCAATTTCGCCACTGAAACTGCCGTGGCGCACTTTCCCGCCGGGGTGGTGGGAGAGGACGCGATCATCGCCGCGGTGCGCAAGGCGGGCTACAGCGCGGCGCCGCGCGCCACGGCTGGCGACCAAACCTTGGCCGAAAAGCACCGCCAGGCCTATCTCAAGGAGCGGCGCTGGTTCTGGCTGGCGGCGCTGCTGACCGCCCCCTTGCTGCTGGAGATGGTGACGATGCTGGGCGGCGCCGCGCACGGCATGCTGCCGCGCGGAGTGCAACTGGCGCTGGCGACGCCGGTGCAGTTTCTCGCCGGCTGGCGCTTCTACAAGGGCAGCTGGCACGCCCTGCGTGGCGGCGGGGCGAATATGGACGTGCTGGTGGCGCTGGGCACCAGCATGGCCTACCTGCTGTCGGCGGTGGTGACGCTGGCGGGCTGGCACGACCAGCATGTGTATTTCGAGGCCGGCGCGGCGGTGATCACGCTGGTGTTGCTGGGCAAGCTGCTGGAAGCACGCGCCAAGGGCAAAACCTCGGGCGCGATCGAGGAACTGATCCGTCTGGCGCCGAAAACGGCGCGCGTGGAGCGCGACGGCCAGCTCCAGGAGGTAGCGGTGACGCTGCTGCAGCCGGGCGACGTGCTGCTGGTGCGCCACGGCGAGCGCATCGCCGTGGACGGCGAGGTGATCGCCGGGCACGCCGCCGTCGACGAGAGCATGCTCACCGGCGAGAGCCTGCCGGTGACCAAGACGGTCGGCGATGCCGTGTACGCCGGTACCCAGAACCAGGACGGCATGCTCACGGTGCGTGCCACCGGGGTCGGCAGCCAGACCCAGCTCGCCGACATCGTGCGCCTGGTGAGCGAGGCGCAAGGCTCGAAGGCGCCGATCCAGCGCCTCGCCGACGTCATCTCCGGCGTGTTCGTGCCGGCGGTGGTGGCCATCGCCGTGGTGACGCTGCTCATCACCGGCTGGCTCACCGGCGACTGGGCGCGTGCGCTGATCCACGCCGTGGCCGTGCTGGTGATCGCCTGCCCGTGCGCGCTGGGGCTGGCCACGCCGACGGCGGTGATGGTGGGTATCGGCAACGGGGCGCGGCGCGGCATCCTGTTCCGCAACGCCACCGCGCTGGAGACGGCGGGGCGGCTGACGGCGCTGGTGGTGGACAAGACCGGCACCCTCACCGAGGGCCGCCCGGTGGTGACCGACGTGCTGCCCCTGACGGTGCCGCGCGACACCCTGTTGCAGCTGGCCGCGAGCATCGAGGCCGGCTCGGAACACCCGCTGGCGCGTGCCGTGCTGGACTTTGCCGAAGAGCAGGGACTGGCGCGCCTGCCGGTGCAGGATTTTTCGGCGGAGGTCGGCCGCGGGGTGGAGGCCGAGATCGAAGGTTACGGCCGTCTGCGGGTTGGCGTGCCGGACTGGCTGGTCGATAGCCTGCCGGAGGCGGCCAGCGTGTTCTACGCCGAGGGCAAGACGGTGATCGCGCTGGGACGCGAGGGCACCTTGATGGGGCTCCTGGCGATCGCCGACAAGCTGCGGCCCGGTTCCGCCGAGGCCGTCGAGCGCTTGCGCCGCCTGGGGGTGAAGGTGGTGATGCTGACCGGCGACAAGGCGGCTACCGCTGCGAGCATCGCCGCCGCCGCCGGCATCGCCGAGTTCCGTGCCGAGGTGAAGCCGCAGGACAAGGCCGCGGCGGTGGCCGAGTTGCAGCGCGCCGGGCACAAGGTCGGCATGGTCGGCGACGGCGTCAACGACGCCCCGGCGCTGGCGGCGGCCGACGTCGGTTTCGCCATGGGGGCCGGCTCCGACGTGGCGATCGAAACCGCCGACGTGACGCTGCGCCAGGGCGACATGCGTCACGTCGCCGACGCCATCCGCCTGTCGCGCCGCACCCTGGTCAAGATTCGGCAGAATCTGTTTTTTGCTTTTGTTTATAATGTTTTAGGAGTGCCGCTAGCCGCGCTGGGCTGGCTGAATCCGGTGATCGCCGGGGCGGCTATGGCAGCCAGTTCGGTCTCGGTGGTCAGCAACTCGTTGCTGCTGAGACGGTGGAAATGATTGCCTCATCGGGAGGCGAGAATGGAAGAAGTCGTGGTGAAACTGGTGGGGCATGGCGGGCAGGGTGACGAGCGCCGGGTGGCGACCCTGTTGACCCGGGTGCCCGGCGTGGCTCAGGCCGAGGCGGGGCTGAAGGGGGGACAGGTGCGGGTGTTGTTCAACCCGCACCTGCTGACGAGCGCCAGTCTGCTCGCGGTACTCAACAACGCCGGCTTCGACGCCGTACTGTGACGCGCCTTACAGTTCGATCGTCACGCCGGCCTTGAGCCGCTCCACGTGCAGGTGCGGCGGCAACACCGCCCGGATCTGCTGCATCATGCGCTCTTCCTCGCCGGGGTCGAGATGGCTGATCCACAACTGCACCGCCGGTGGCAAGGGGTCGACCAGCGATGCCAGTAGCGACGGCGCCATGTGGCCGTAGCGTCGTGCCTGCGGCAGGTGGTCGTCGTCGTAGGTGACCTCGCACAGCACGTCGGACAGCGACGGCACGTGGGCGATCCATTGCCAGAACGCCGGGCAGGGGCCGCTATCGCCGCTGAACGCCAGCGCACGCCAGTCGCCTTCCACCAGCCAGCCTACCGCCGGAATGCTGTGTTCGGCCGGCAAGGCCGTGGCGATGCCGCCGGGCAGGGCGACCGGGTCGCCGACCTCGATGGCCTGCAGCCGCACGTAAGGGCTTTCCGGACTGGGCGTGACGGTGTAGTCAGGCCAGATCACGTCGTTGAACAGGTGCTGCTTGACGGCGTCGAGCGTGGCCTGCTGGCTGTAGACGGTGATGCCGGGCCCGGCATGGCTGGCGTGCACGTCGGCCAACAGCGGCAGGAAGCCGCAGTGGTCGAGATGGCTGTGCGACAGCAGCACGCGCGTGATGCGCAGCAGTTGCGCCACCTCCAGCGTACTGACGCCGGTGCCGCAGTCGATCAGCGTGTGGTCGTCGAGAAGGAAGCTGGTGGTGTGGGCGGGGCGGCCGATGCCGCTGGAGGCGCCCAGGATGGAGACTCGCATCGCCGTGCTCCGACAGGGAAGTGAAGTCCCGATTGTAGCCGACATGCCGGGAGCGGACTAATTCGTCCGGCATGTCGGCTCAGGCCGCGTGCCCCGTCGCCGCTTCCAGTTGCTGCCGCAGCAACCGGCTCAACTGTTCCAGCAGCCACGACAGCAGCAGCATGGCCAGGATCAGGCTGGCGGCGGTCGGCAGTTGAAACAGCGACAGCGCCAGATAGAGCTGCTGTCCCAACCCCCCCGCGCCGACGATGCCGAGCACCGCCGCTGCGCGGATGTTGTTCTCGCCGCGGTACAGCGCGTAGGCCAGCCATTGTGCCCATACTTCCGGCAGCAGGCCGTAGCAGAACGCCGTCAGCCGTCCGGCGCCGAGCACGCGCAAGGCCTGCTCCGGTGCCGGAGGGGCGTTTTCCAGCGTTTCCGCGAATAGCCGCCCCAGCACGCCGCTGGTGTGCAAGGCCAGCGCCAGCACCCCGGCCGCCGGCCCCAGGCCGACCGCCAGCACCGCCAGCGAGGCCCACAGCAGATCGGGGATGCCGCGCAGCAGGTTGAGCAGCAGCCGCGCCAGCGCCTTGGCAGGTTGGCCGAAGCGCCCGGACGCCGGCAGCGCCAGCAGGGCGGCGCCGGCAAACGCCAGCGCGGTGCCGAGGAAGGCCATCGCCAGCGTTTCCAGCGCGCCGCGCCCGATGTCGGCGAGGAGCGCCGGGCTGGCGTCGGGCGGCAGGAATTCGCTGGTGAAATGCAGCAGGCTGGCGCCGTCGAAACCGGCCTCGCGCCACGCCGGTAGCAGCCAGGCGACGCTGGCCAGCGCCGCCAGCACGGCGCCACCGGCCAGCACGGCGCCACCTTGGCGGCTCTCCAGCAAACGGCGCGACAGCCGGCTGACGCCCTCGGTCCCCACCACGATCAGCAAAAAGACCAGCAGCAAGGTGCTGACTTCGCCGCTGTTCATCATCTTGATCGAGGTGTCGAGCAACTGCCCGATGCCGCCGGCGCCGACGAAGCCCATCACCGCCGAGGCGCGGATGGCGCACTCCCAGCGGTATACGCTGTAGCTGACCAGCTCCGGCAGGGCCTGCGGCAGCAGCCCGTAGCCCAGCACCTGGGTGCGTCCGGCGCCGGCGGCACAGAGCGCCCGGGCCAGGGCGCGCGGCTGCGATTCGAGGATCTCGGCGTAGACCTTGCCCAGCATGCCGCCGTAGGCCAGTCCCAGCGCCAGCACCGCCGGCAGCGAGCCGAGTCCGACGGCGCGCACGAACAGCAGCGCCCAGACGATTTCCGGCACCCCGCGCAGCAGCACCATCACGCCGCGCAGCAGCGACTTGCCGGCTTCCGCCAACCTTGACGGCGCGGCCGCCGTCAGCGCATGGCGGTCCAGCGCACGGGTGGTGGCGAAGGCCAGCGGCAGCCCGACCAGCATCGCCAACGCCAGCCCGGCGGTGGCCGCCGCCAGGGTGGTGGCGCTGGCACGCATCACTTCGCCGAGAAAGACCGCGTTGCTGGCCGGCGGCAGGAAGCCGGCGACAAAGCCGGCCAGCGTTTTCAGCGTGGCGGCGTCGAACAGCTGCAGCGGGTTGAAGCCGGTCAGCGGCAGGGTCGGCACGAGCAGGGCCAGCAGCAGCGCGCCCCACAGCAGGCGCGGCAGCAGCGCCGGGTCGCGCGGGTGGCTCAGCATCGTACCCCCCGCGGGAAGCCGGGTTCGGCATCGGCCGGGAGGGTATCGTCTTCGGCCAACCTTTCGCCGGCGTACAAGGCTTGGATCAGCCCACCATGCACCTCGGCGCGCGGCAGGTCGAACAGGATGCGGCCGCCCTGCAGGCCGATGATGCGCGGGAAATGAGCCAGCGCCAGGTCGACCGAGTGCAGGCTCATCAGCAAGGTGGCGCCGCGGGCGCGGGCATCGTCGGCGAGGCGTTTCACCGTCTCCTCGGCCAGGCGCGGATCGAGCGCCGACACCGGTTCGTCGGCCAGCATCAGGCGTGGCGCCTGGTACAGCACGCGCGCGATGCCGACCCGCTGGCGCTGCCCCCCCGAGAGCTGGTCGCAGCGCGCCCACAGCTTGTCGGCCAGGTCCACGCGCTGCAGCACCTCTGCCACGCCGGCGGCGTCGTGCGGCCTGAGCAGCGCCAGCAGCGAGGCCAGCGCACCCTGGCGCCCCAGCCGTCCGGCGGCCACGGCGTTGACCACGCGCTGCCGCGCCGGCAGCGGCGGCGCCTGGTAGACCGTGCCGATATCGGCCTGCAGGGACTGCAGCTGGCGCGGCGCGCAGCGCCAGGGGTCCTGCCCCAGTACGCTGACCATCCCTTGGCTTGGGCGATAGACGGTGTTGGCCAGCAGCAGCAACGACGACTTGCCGGCGCCGGACGGGCCGATCAGCGCCGCCTGCTCGCCGTCGTCCAACGCCAGACTGACGTCGTCGAGGATCGTCGCCCCCCCCAGACGCAGGCCGACGCGTTCGAACGTCAGGCTCACTTCAGCAGGCCCGCTTCCTTGGCCGCGGACTCGATGCCCTTGTAGTTGGCCGCCTTGGTCGGGATGAACTTGCTGGCGCGTTGCAGCTCCAGGATGGCCTGCTGTTCCGGATTCTTCGGATCGAGCTTGAGGAAGGCCTTGGTGATCTTCTGCTGCAGCTTGGCGTCGAGGTTGCCGCGCACGGTCCAGTTGTAGTCGTAATAGGCCGGGGTGGAGCCGATCAGCTTGACCTTGGCCGGGTCGACCTTGCCGGCCTCCACCAGCTTGTCCCACACCGAGGCGTTGAGCACGCCGCCTTCCACCTTGCCGGAGGCCACCCAGGCCACGGTGGCGTCGTGCGCGCCGGAGTAGGCCACGTTCTTGAAGAAGGTTTCCGGCTTGATGCCCTGTTTCTGCAGGAAGTAACGCGGCATCAGGTGGCCCGAGGTGGACGACGCCGAACCGAAGGCGAAGCTCTTGCCCTTGAGGTCCTTCAGCGAGTTGATGCCGGCCTCGGCGTTGGCGATGTACTTCGAGGTGAACTTGCTGTCTTCCTCGCGCTGCACCAGCGGCACCACCTTGCCGCGCTGGCTCGCCTGCACGAAGGTGAAGCCGCCGAGCCAGGCCATGTCGATCTTGTCCGAGGTCAGCGCGGTCACCACCGCGGCGTAGTCGGTCACCGGCACGAACTGCACCTTCATGCCCAGTTCCTTCTCCAGGTAGGCGCCGAGCGGAGCGAACTTGCGTTGCAGTTCGGTCGGGGCTTCGTCCGGAATGGCCGACACCTTGAGCACGGCCTCTTCGGCGGAGGCCAGGACGGAAACGGCCAGCAGGGCGCCGGCCATAGCAAACTTGATGGCTTTCATCGGGTAAATCTCTCGTGTCTTGCGGGCGATAAACCGCAGGCATCAAAAAGGCCAGTCTTGCCGACTGGCCGCGGGTGGCGGGCTAAAGGCCGCCGAGTGGCGAACCACTCCAACATCCAACAACGAAATTCTAACGCGACTGGCGCCGTCCGAACCAGACAAACAGCACCATGCCCAGCACGATCATCGGCAGGCTCAGCCACTGGCCCATGCTGATGGTGTAGGACTGGCCGAAGATGCCGGCATCCGGCGAGCGGAAAAACTCCGCTACGAAGCGGAAAAAGCCGTAGCCGATCAGGAACAGCGCCGAGACCTGGCCGCGCGCGCGCGGCCTGGCGCTGAACCACCACAGGATGAGGAAGAGCGTCAGCCCCTCCAGCGCAAACTGATACAGCTGCGACGGATGGCGCGGCAGGGCGCCGTACTGCATCAGCTGCGCCATCAGTTCCGGCGACTGTTGTGCCTGCGCCAGATCGTCGAGGCGGGCCTGCGGAAACAGCATCGCCCACGGCGCATCCGGGCGGGTGACCCGGCCCCACAGCTCGCCGTTGATGAAGTTGCCGATGCGGCCGGCCGCCAGACCCAGCGGCACCAGCGGCGCGATGAAGTCGGTCAGCTCCCAGAAGCTGCGGCCATGCTTGCGCGCAAACAGCAGCATGCCGACCAGCACCCCGAGGAAGCCGCCGTGGAACGACATCCCGCCCTTCCAGACCATCAGGATTTCCTGCGGATGGCTGAAGTAATACGCCGGCTGGTAGAACAGCACTTCACCCAGCCGCCCCCCCAGCACCAC